>CAIZKA010000001.1 GCA_903933395.1 uncultured beta proteobacterium
CAGCACATGGTGTTCGTGCCAGATCGGCACGACGTCGAATCCGGGGATTTGCGCCGATTCGACATAGACGATGCCGGCATCGAGTTCGAAATGACGCAGCCGGGCCAGTATTTCGTCGGTAGATAGCGACAGCACCTCGGCTGTGACATGCGGATGGCGCCGGGCGAAGGAGGCGGTCAGCGCGGCGACAACGGTCAACGCCGTGGGGATTACGCCCAGCCGCAGGCGGCCGGTGAGTCCGTCGCGCAGGGTCGCCAGTTCCTGCTTGAGACCCTCGGCGCTGGCGGCCATGCGCTGAGCGTATTCGACGACGCTGCGTCCTTCAGGCGTCAACCCGGCGAACTGCTTGCCGCGTTCGACCACGGCGACGCCCAGTTCGGTTTCCAGGTCGCGGATCGCCGCCGAAAGCGTCGAGGGCGAGACATGGCAGGCCGCCGCCGCGCGGCCGAAGTGCTTCTCTCGCGCCAGGGCGATCAGGTAGAGGTATTTGCGGGAGATCATCCGGCGAGACTATACGATGTCTGCCGGACTTTGTTGCGCCGTAGCGCCGGCGCCGACTCTTGGACCGGGGGCGTCCGTCCGGCGGAGCCGACGCTAGTCGTCGCTTTCGGCAAACCAGCGCAGCCTGTCGCGGAGGGTAACGACTTCACCGACGATGATCAGCGTCGGCGCGCGCAGGTTGGCGGCTTTGGCCAGTTCCGGCAGGGTGGTCAGGGTGCCGGTCACGGTGCGCTGGCTGGGCCGGGTGCCGTGCTGGACGATGGCGGCCGGCCAGTCGGCGGGCAGGCCGTGTTCGATGAGCTTTTCGCAGAGGTAGGCCAGGCCCGAGAGGCCCATGTAGATGACCACGGTCTGGCGCTGCCGGGCCAACCCGGGCCAGTCGAGGTTCATGCTGCCGTCCTTGAGGTGGCCGGTGACGAAGACGCAGGCCTGGGCATGGTTGCGGTGGGTCAGCGGGATGCCGGCATAGGAGCCGACGCCGGCGGCCGCCGTGATGCCGGGCACGACTTCGAAATTGACCCCGTCGGCGTGCAGGGTTTCGACTTCCTCGCCGCCGCGGCCGAAAATGTAGGGGTCGCCGCCCTTGAGCCGCACCACGCGCTTGCCGGTCTTGGCCAGGCGCACCAGCAGCTGGTTGATCTGCTCCTGCGGCAGCGAATGGTTGCCGCGTTCCTTGCCGGCATACATGAGCTCCGCGTCGGGACGCGCCAGCGCCAGTACGGCCTTAGAGACGAGGTTGTCATAGACCAGGACATCGGCTTCGCCGATCAGGCGGGCCGCTTTCATGGTCAACAGTTCGGGGTCGCCGGGGCCGGCGCCGACAAGATAGACCCAGCCGGGTTGTGCGGGAGTTGGTTTCATGGGTTTGGAATATACCCGACGGCTCTCAAAATGTTCGAGCAAAGCGAGCAAACTGGTCACCTCCCCTGGGAGGGGGAGGACGGGAGGGGGAGTCGTTCATGCCGCCTTTGGTTTGGTCCATCAGGAACAACCGCCGCCGCAACTTCCACAGCTCTTGGCGGCTGGAGGCGCGGTGCAGCCGCCGCGGAAAATGAACTGGAATTCCCCCGGCTGCACTTCCGTGAAGTCCAGCGTCGTGTTTTCCAGCAGCGGCTGGCTGTGCGGCGAGATGAGGACGGCGACGGGGCCGGCGTCGATGACCAGGTCGTCCTCGCGTTCCTCGTCGAAGCCCATGCCGTAAACCATTTCGCCGTCACTTTCGTCGATTTTGGCGGCGACGCGAAGCATGGCCTGTTTGCGGCCTTCGGGCTGTTCGGCGGCAGCGCCGAGAATCTGCGCGGCGGCGGCGGGAGTCAAGGCGAACATGGAGCGGGTTCCTTATGATCGGCCGCGACGCATTCGCGGACGTGCTGGACGAATTTTGCCGGCCAGTCGCAGCCGCTGGTGGCACGCAGATGGGTGTAGGAGGCGAGCAGGCGATGCAGGACGATGCCGTCGTGCCGGCCGTCGATGCCGTGGCCGCGGCGCACGGCATAGGCATAGCCGGTATCCGCCGGCAGTTCGGTGAGTCCGGAGTAGTGAAATTCATGGCCGTGCAACAGGGCCGGGCCGGATCCGGCCACCGCCGCGCTTCCATGTCCCTGCGCGGAACGCCAGGGGTGCCGGTCATTGGCTTCGAGGATCACGTAGCCGCGCCCGACGGGCCTGGGGTGCATGGTGATGTCGCCCGGAATCACGCCGACCATTTCTGCCTTCCGGTCCTTCCATTCGATGCTGCGCGCCAGGTACATCAGGCCGCCGCATTCGGCATAGGTCGGCAGGCCTGCTTCGATGGCGCGGCGGATGTCGGCGCGCAGGCTGACGTTGGCCTCCAGTTGTTCGAGAAAGCATTCGGGGAAGCCGCCGCCGATCAGCAGGCCGTCGCAGGGGGGCAGTCGCGAGTCCTTCAGGGTGTCGAAGAACACGGTTTGCGCTCCCGCCGCGGCGAGTGCATCGAGGTCGTCGGCATAGTAGAAACCGAAAGCCGCATCGCGCGCGATGGCGATGCGCACCGGTGCTTCCCGGCTCGGCTGGCGCGGCGGCGTCGGTGACAGCGGGCGATCGGTATGGCTGATGGCGAGCAGGCGTGCGAGGTCGACCTGATCGGCGATGCGCCGGCCGATGGCGGCGATATGGCGCTCCGCTTCGGCGGTTTCGTTCACCGGCATCAGGCCCAGATGGCGTTCAACCAGCGCCAGTTCGGCATCTTCCTGCACGGCGCCGATCACCGGCACGTCGGTGTAGTGCTCGATCACGGCACGCAGCTTGGCCTCGTGGCGGCGACCGCCGAGGCGGTTGAGGATCACGCCGGCGATGCGGATGTTGCGGTCGAAAGTCTGGTAGCCGAGGATCAGCGGGGCGATGCCGCGCGTCATGCCGCGCGCGTCGAGCACAAGCACCACCGGCAGGTCGAGCAGGCGCGCGAGCGCCGCATTGCTGTTGGAACCTTCGAGGTCGAGTCCGTCATACAGGCCTTTGTTGCCTTCGACCAGGCAGACCTCGGCGTCATGGCCGTGGCGGGCGAACTGGTCGCGCAGTTCGCCGTCCGGCGAGAGGAAGAAGTCGAGGTTGTAGCAGGGGCGGCCGGCGGCGACCGACAGCCACAGCGGGTCGATGTAATCGGGGCCCTTCTTGTAGGGCTGCACGGTGCGCGCCGGCTGGCCGAACTTATCCGAACTCAGCGCCGCCGCCAGGCCGATGCTGATGGTGGTCTTGCCCGAGGACTTGTGGGCGGCGGAGATCAGGAAGCGATGCATGGCGCGTCGCCAGTGAAGAAAGAGGTCAATCCGTGACGCTGCCGGCCGCTTCGAGCTCGGCAAGGTCGTCCTGCGGCAGGAAGTGCAGGATGCGCACGCCGATGGTGGTCATGGTGAAGGCGATGCCGAGGCCGCCGAAGGCCAGCAGTATCTCCGGCAGGCTGGCGCTGTAATGATCGACCGCGCCGTCCATGAAACTGCTCTTGACGTCATAGCCGGGGAAGATGTCCAGCGGAAAGGCCTGGCCGCCGATGATGAAGACATAAAGCTGGCAGTAGGCGCCGACGACGACGAGCAGGGCGGCGACATTGACCCAGAGTGCCTTTGCTGCGGTGGCCGGATTGAACAGCAGGGCCAGGGGCAGCAGGGTGCCGACCAGGATCTGGCCGATCCAGAACATGCCGGCGAATTCGCTGTCGAACAGGATGAAATATTCGAAGGCGATATTTTTGGCGAAATAGGCATTGACCAGATGCAGGACGATGGTGAAGTACAGGACCGCCGCGACGAAGGTGGCCAGCAGATTCTTCATGCGCTGCAGGATCAGCGGCGGCAGGGTCAGGCCGTTCCAGGCGTACATGGCGGACTGCACCACGAGGAAGACGGCGAGGCCCCAGCAGAAGGACATGATGATGAACATCGGCGCCAGCAGCGCGGTGCCGTAGGCCTGGCGCGCGACGAGGAAGGCGAAGATGGAACCGGTGCCGGTGGTCAGGATGATGCGCCAGATGAAGGTCGCCAGACCTGCCGCCTTGGTATAGGAGTTCATGCGCCGTTCCATCATGGTCCACAGATAGACGGCGACAACGCCATAGAACACCGGATAGAGGATCACGTTCCAGCCGAACACCGAGGTCGGGTTGAAGTGCGTCGCCGCCACCATCAGGCGGTCGGCGCGGCCGAGGTCGAGCATGATGACGAAGAGGCCGCCGCTCAGCATGGCGATCGCCAGCAGGCCGGACAGCGGCGCGCGCGGCTTGTAAAGCGTGCGGCCGAAGACCGAACCCATCGAAGCGACGTTGAGCACGCCGGAAGCGGCGACGATAAGGAATATCGCGAAGACGTGCGGCAGGCCCCAGACGATCTGGTTGTTCATGCCGGTCACGACATGGCCGGAATGTTCCATGTAGAGTGCGGCAGCGAAGCCCACGGCCGAGACCAGTCCGCCGATGCCGGCCAGCAGGTAGAAGAGGCCTTCTTCGTGGCGGGGATTGGGGGTAAACATGGTCAGATTCCCTGATAGCGCACGCCGGGATTCAGACGCAGGTCGGCGCGCACCTGGGTGGTCGGCACGCTGGCGATGCGCCTGGCGATGGCGCTGGACGGATCATTGAGGTCGCCGAACAACATCGCACCCTCCGGGCAGGATTCGACGCAGGCCGGGGTCTGTCCCTTGTCCACGCGATGCACGCAGAGCGTGCAGGATTCGACGCAGCCCTGGCCGCGCGGGACTTCCGGGTTCTGTTCGGTCAGCGGCGCATGGACGAAGGAGCGTGCCTTGTAGGGGCAGGCCATCATGCAGTAGCGGCAGCCGATGCAGGTGTGACGGTCGACCAGGACGATCCCGTCGGCGCGTTTCATCGATGCACCGGTGGGGCAGACATCGACGCAGGGCGGATTGGCGCAGTGCTGGCACATCATCGGCAGTTCGGTCTTCTTGCCGTTGCGGCGATCTACCAGTTCGATCTTGCGTATCCACTGCGAGTTCTGCCGCGCGTCGGGTAATTTCTCGCTGACGCCATTCTCCGTATGGCAGGCATCGATGCACTTGGTGCAGCCGGGTGCGCACTTGGTTGCGTCGATCAGCAGGCCCCAGCGCACGGCGGGCGAGGCGGCGGTGCCGGCCTTGCGCGCTTCCGTGGCGGCGCTGGCTTCACCGACGGCCATCAGGTGCAGGCCGGGTGCGATGGCGGTGAAGCCGAGGCCGGCAACGCCGGCACCGGCGGCGGCGATGAATTTGCGGCGCGGGTTGCTGTCGGGGGTGTTGGCTGCGGCCGGCCTATCGGCCTTAACGCGCGCTTCGCGCGCATTAGCCTGCGCCGAAACTTTGCTGTCGCTCGTTTTCATGGCTTCAATCCTGCAGCCTTGAACTTGGCTTTGGGCTGGTGGCATTCGAAACAGTCGAGCTTCACGGCGACATAGCTGTGGCAGCTTTCGCAGAAGTTCTCCTTGCTACCCAGCACCGAGCCGGTTTTCTTGCTGGCATGGCATTCGATGCAGGCATTGAGCGAAGCCGGCTCGCCGCGTATGCCGGCCCGCATCGTGCGGTCGCGCTGGTGCTTGAGCATCTCCATGTGGTTGCGGCGCATTTCCTCGACGGGTGCCACGCACTTGCCGGGATTGGCAATCTCGATCACCGGTTTCACGGTGCGATCACCTGCACCGGCAAAAGTCGGCGCTGACGACACGGCGATCAAAGCCGTGACGGCGGTGACGAGAAGGCGCAGCAGCGTCATGACGTGCTTACTCGCCCAGGCCCATCTGGATGTAGCCGGTCGGGCAGACGTCGGCGCAGATGTGGCAGCCGATGCACTTGTCGTAGTCGGTGGCGACGTAGCGGCCGGTCATGGTCTCGGTCTTCTTGACCTTGTACACGGCGGTCTGCGGGCAATACACGACGCAGTTGTCGCATTCGAAGCACTGGCCGCAGCTCATGCAGCGCTTGGCTTCGGCAATCACCTCGGCTTCGGAGAGCGCGTCGATGCGCTCGTCGAAGTTGCCCAGCGCCGAATCCTTGTTCAGGTGCGTGATGTGGCGCTTGTTGCGGTCGGTGTATTGGAAGTGGCCGAGGAAGAGCTGGTCGTGCGGAATCACGTAGCGCTCGGAGCGGTTTTCGTAGTTATGCACCACTTCCTTGCTCTTGTCGGTGCCGAGGGTCGCGCCCTTGATTTCGCCCATCTGGATGCCTTTTTCGACGTACTTGCGCATCAGGTCGAAGGAATGCACGTCGATCTTCGGGCGGCGCTGCATTTCCTGACCGGCGAGGAACTGGTCGATGCCGTCGGCGGCAATCGCGCCGTGGCCGACAGCAGTGGTCAGCAGATGCGGGCGGATCACGTCGCCGCCGGCGAAGACGCCGGGCTTGCCGGAAACCTGGTAGTTCTTGTCCGCGGCGATCATGCCCTTGCCGGCGTTGAATTCCTCGATGCCGGTGAAATCGACGGCCTGGCCGATGGCGGAAACGATCAGGTCGGCCGGCAGTTCCTTTTCCGTGCCTTCGATCTTCTTGATGTCGAGGCGGCCGGAGATCATCTTGGCCTCGCACTGCATGACGCGCAGCGCCGTGGCGCGCCCGTCCGGACCCTTGACCACGCCGATCGGCATCCAGCCGCCCATGATGGTGATGCCTTCGGCCTCGGCGTGTTCGATTTCGGGCTTGCTGGCGGTCATGTAGACGGAGGTCAGGGTGACTTCGGCGCCCTGGCGCAGGGAGATGTCGGCGACGTCCTGGGCCAGGTGGCCGGCGATCGCACCTTCGAAATCGGTCGGATTGACCTTCTCGATGTGGCCGAGGCGACGCGCCACGGTGGCGACGTCCATCGAGGTGTCGCCGCCGCCGACGACCACCACGCGGTGGCCGACGGTCTTCAGGCGACCGTCGTTGAAGGCCTTGAGAAAGGACGTGGCGGTCACGACGTTCGGCGCGGCATGGTCGGCCGGGTCGCCGGGCAGCGGCAGGGCGCGGCCGGCCTGGGCGCCGAGGCCGAGGAAGATCGCGTCATAGCTTTCGCGCAATTGCTCCAGGGTGACATCGGTGCCGATGCGGGTCTTGAGATGCACTTCGACGCCGAGATCGAGGATGCGCTGGATTTCTGCGTCGAGCGTTTCGCGCGGCGTGCGGTAGCCGGGAATGCCGTAGCGCATCATGCCGCCAAGGAATTCGTGTTCGTCAAAAATCGTGCAGCTGTGGCCCTTGAGGGTCAAGTGGTAGGCGGCGGAGAGGCCTGCCGGACCGCCGCCGATGATGGCGACCTTCCTGCCGGTCTTCTTTTCCGGCGCCTTGAACTGCAGTTTGTTGGCGATGGCCCAGTCGCCGAGGTAGTGCTCGACCGAGTTGATGCCGACGTGGTCCTCGACCTGGTTGCGGTTGCAGCCGGTTTCGCAGGGCGCCGGGCAGACGCGGCCCATCACCGAAGGCAGCGGGTTGGCTTCCGTCAGGCGGCGCCAGGCGTATTCCTGCCAGCCCATCTGCTTGCCGTCGGCGCCCAATACACCCGTTGGGGGCTTCTCGATGCCGCGCACGATGTTGAGGTAGCCGCGGATGTCTTCGCCGGACGGGCAGGAACCCTGGCAGGGCGGCGTCGACTGGACGTAGGTCGGGCACTTGTAGGTATAGCTGGCCTGGAAGATCTGTTCCTGCCAGCGCTTGACCTTGGTATCGCCTTCCTTGTAACGGCGGAAGGTAAGTTTTTCGGTGCGGGTTTCAGTGGATGCGGACATTTTCGTCTCCGTCAAATCTTTGAAAATCTATTAGCCACAGAGGTCACAGAGGACACAGAGAAGTGCAAAAGCGGCTTGCTGCTTTTCTCTGTGATCTCTGTGTCCTCTGTGGCCGCTTTCCGGTTTTGAATTTCATTGTTCGTTGCCCAGCACAATTGCGGTACTGACCAGCTGGTGCACGCCGCCGACCATGCTCATCTTGAAGCCGTAGTAGGGCAGCACCTTGGTGAATTGGGCCTTGCAGATGGCGCAGATGGTGGCCATGAAATTGACGCCGTTGTCCTGCACGATGCGGTTCAGCGCTTCCATGCGGGGCAGGGCGCCCTTGACGCGCAGGTCGAGCAGTTCGTCGGTCAGCAGGCCGCCGCCACCGCCGCAGCAGAAGGTCTTTTCGCGGGTGGTGGCTTCCGCCATGTCGACGTAGTTGTTGGCGACGGCGCGGATGATGTTGCGCGGGATGTCGAACTGGCCGCCGGCATAGTCGCCCATGCTCGAAGGTGACAAAAAAACCCCTGTCGGCGTTTACCACGTCACCGCTAATCTGCCCCGGCAAAAACTCGCCGACCTTTACGGTAGCGGCGCATTCCCAATCAACTACCCGAATGAGTGGGACCAGCGCCAAGGCCGCAAAGGCAGTGGCATCTGGTTACACGGTACGCCTTCCGACACCTTTGCCCGCCCGCCAAAAGCCTCTGATGGTTGCGTCGTTCTGACCAATCTCGATCTCAATGCGGTGGCCAAAAACCTGCAGGTGGGTCTAACCCCGGTGATTATCAGCGACTCAATCGAATGGCTATCGCATGACGACTGGACAAAAGAGCGTAACGAGCTGAATAAAAGTATCGATACCTGGCGCGTCGACTGGGAAAGCAAGGATACCGAGCGTTATCTGAAGCATTACTCAAAGCGATTCAAATCTTCTGACCAGAACTATG
>CAIZKA010000002.1 GCA_903933395.1 uncultured beta proteobacterium
TTGAAGGCGCCGGGCGGCACGATGAACAGCCGCTCCATGTGGTAGTGGTACTGCAGCATTACCGAGAGCCGGCCGAAATCTTTGCTGCCGGGGGCCGCCACCATGCGATCCACGACTTCCTTCTGCAGCATGAAGTGCATGTCATACACCAGCGGCGCGAACGGCACCATGTGGAACAGCAGCGGGCTGGAAATGTTGTAGGGCAGGTTGCCGGCGATCTTGAGCCGCCCCGCGCCCTTCAAGGCGCCGAAGTCGAACTCCAGCGCGTCGCCCTCGTGGATGCTCAGCCGCTCGGGCGGAAAGCGCTGTTGCAGGCGCGCGATCAGGTCGCGGTCGATCTCGACCACATGCAGATGGGCTATGCGTTCCAGCAGCGGTCCGGTCAGGGCGCCCAGGCCCGGCCCGATCTCGACCACGGTGTCGCCGGCGCTCGGGGCAATGGCATCGACGATCTTGCGGATGACGCCGTCGGATACCAGGAAGTTCTGCCCAAAACGACGGCGGGCGCTGTGCCCTTCGACTTGCCTGCTCACCTTAGGCGGCCGTCGTTTTCATGCGGTGCGTGCCTCGGCCGCCGGCATGCCCTCGTTGAATACCATCAGGGTGCCGGGTTCCATCGTGGTCCAGGCTTCGTTGTCGGTCAGCGGCAGCGTGGCGATCACCGCGACGCGGTCGTCCGGATTCGTAACCGCGCTGAAGTCGACGCTGACGTCCTGGTCCTTCAGATGGGCGACGGCGAAGGGCGCCTGGCGCACGATGTAGGCAAGCTTCGTGGCGCAGTGAGCGTAAAGGCAGTTGCCGTTGCTGAGCAGGAAATTGAACTCGCCATGTGCAGCGATTTCACGCGTGATGCCGGCGAGGAATTCGAACATCGGGCGGCGCAAGGGCATGGCGTCGCCGAATTCCTCGCGCAGGCGTTGCAGCAGAAAACAGAAGGCCAGTTCCGAATCGGTGTCGCCGACCGGGACGAAGCTGCCGTCGAGCGCCGGCGCGAATTCCTTGTGGTTGCCGCCGAGGTTTCCATTATGGGCGAAGAGCCAGTAGCGGCCCCACAGTTCGCGCTGGAAGGGATGGGTGTTCTCCAGCGCGATGCGGCCCTGCGTAGCCTTGCGGATGTGGGCGATGACGTTTTTCGAATGGATGGGATAGTGGCGCACCAGTTCGGCGACGGCCGAATGCGCCGATGGCTCGACGTCGAGGAAAACGCGGCAGCCTGGCCCTTCGAAAAAGGCGATGCCCCAGCCGTCCTTGTGCACGTCCGTGAGGCCGCCGCGGGTGCGGAAGCCCTCGAAGGAAAAACAGATGTCGGTGGGCGTGTTGCCGTTCATGCCCAACAATTGACACATTTAGCTCACCCCGCGCTGGCGCGCTGCCATGTTGATCGCGGCGTCGACCGCAGCGAACAGACTGGTCGGCGAGGCCTTGCCGGTGCCGGCCAGGTCCAGTGCCGTGCCATGATCAACCGATGTACGGATGATCGGCAGACCCAGCGTGACATTGATGCCCTCGTCGAAGGCCGAATACTTGAGTACGGCCAGACCCTGGTCGTGGTACATCGCCAGTTGCGCGTCGGAACCGGCGAGGACATTCCTGGTGAATAGCGTGTCTGCCGGCAGCGGACCAACAAGGTCCATGCCCTCGCCGCGCAGCTTTTCCACGACCGGGGTGATGACCTCGATTTCCTCGCGGCCCATGTGGCCGCTTTCGCCGGCATGGGGGTTGAGGCCGGCGACGAGGATGCGCGGCCGGGCGATGCCGAATTTGGATTGCAGGTCGGCATGGAGGATGCGGAGGGTGATTTCAAGATCGTCGCGCGTGATGGCGCGCGGCACGTCCTTCAGCGCCAGATGCGTGGTGGCCAGCGCGACGCGCAAACCCGCGCCGGCCAGCAGCATCACCACGCGCGGCGTCGCCGTATGATCGGCGAGGTATTCGGTGTGGCCGCTGAAGGCGATGCCTGCATCATTGATGACGCCCTTGTGCACGGGGGCCGTCACCATCGCCGCATACCCGCCGTCGACGCAGCCGGCCAGCGCGGCGTCGAGGATGTCGAGTACGTAACGGGCGTTGGCGGGATCGAGCCGTCCCGCCAGCGCCGACTGTCGAAGGGGGATATGCCGGATCTCGATGCGGCCGGCATCGAGGCCGAGTTGCGTGGCACGCGCCGCCAGCAGGTCGCGGTCGCCCAGCACCACCAGCCGCGCCGGCCACTCATGCTCTGTCAGCCGCAGGCAGAGATCCGGCCCGATTCCCGCAGGTTCGCCGGAGGTGACCGCAATCACCGGCAGCGGAAGACGGCTAGCGTTCTTCGACGCGGAACTCGACATAGGCGCGATCGCGGATCTGCCGGACCCAGTCCTGATAGGCCTCGTCGGCCTTGCGTTCGCGCAGTACCTGCCTTGCGGCGAGCCGCTGGCGTTCGTCGTTGGCGTTCTCGGTGCGACGCTCCTGCACCTGGATCAGGTGGAAGCCGAAGGGCGACTGGACCGGGTCGCTGACCTGGTTGATCTTCAGGGCGTCCATCGCCGCCTCGAATTCGGGCACCGTGTCGCCCTGGTAAAGCCAGCCCAGCTCGCCACCTTTTGCGGCGGAAAGATCATTGGAATGCAGCCGCGCCAGTTCGGCAAAATCGCCGCCGTTATCCAGGCGTTCCTTGAGGTTAACCAGCTTGCGCTTCGCCTCGGCTTCGGAAACGAGTTCGTTGACCTTGATCAGGATATGACGGGCGCGGGTCTGCTTCACCGTTGCCGCCGCCTGGACGCCGCCTTCGACTTTCTTGCTGATCAGCTTGACGATGTGAAAGCCGGCCGGGCTGCGCAGGATGTCGCTGACTTCGCCAGGCTTGAGCTTTTTGACGACATCGGCATAAAGTGCCGGCAGCCGGTCGAGCGGGCGCGGGGACATGACGCCGCCGGAAAGTCCGTCGGGTGCATCGGAATAACTGGCGGCGACCTTGGCGAAGTTCTCGCCGCGGCGAACCTGGTCCAGCGCGGCTTGTGCCCGTGCGCCGATGCGCATCAGCTGGTCGGGGTTAGCCTGCTCGGGTACGCGCAGGATGATGTGGGCAACCTGCACTTCGGCGCTGCCGGTGCCGGCGCCCAGATCGGGGTTCGCCAGGTAGTTGTCGATCTCGCCATCGGAGACGACGATGCGGCTTTGCACCTCGCGCTCGCGCAGGCGCGAGAGGACGATCTCTTCGCGGATCTCCTCGCGGAACTTGGCCCAGGCGACACCGTCTTTCTCCAGCGCGACACGGAAATCCTGCAATGAGAGCTTGTTGCCTTCGGCGATGCGGCGCATGGCGGCGTCAAGTTCGAGGTCGGAAACGCGCAAGCCGGTTTCCTTGGCGAGCTGCAGTTGCACGCGATCGGTAATCATGCGCTCGAGCAGCTGTTGCTCGAGCACCTTGGGCGGCGGCAGTTGCACGTTCTGAGCGCGCAGCTGGCGCTCCACCGTGACCAGGCGGGCGCGCAGTTCATTCGATGTAATCGCTTCGTCGTTGACCACGGCAATGATGTGGTCGACCTCCAGCGGCTGGGCGCGTTTTGTCTGGGCCTGGACCTGGGCAACGGCGAGGCAGGCGAGCAGGCAAAGCGGCAAAAAGCGAAATGTCATGGCGTGATGAACGGACTCTCCGGATTTTGCTGGCCAATCACGCTATATCCGGACACATTACGTTTGAGCATGTCGAGCGGGTTGGTTCCGACCTGTGCAAAGCCGTTGAATTCGAGCTGGAGGAAGAACGAGGTGTTGGAGGTGTTCTGCTGGGTCGCGATGCGGTGGAAAACCACGCGGCCAACCCAGCAGCCGCCGTCGTATTCAAGACCGGCGACGGTTTCTATCATCCGCTGGTCCTTGATCGAGTAGTTGACGCGCCCGACCCCGTGCCAGCCGCCGAAGACCGGCCACTGGCCGGAAATGTCGAACTGGCTGACGCCGGGTGTCGAAAATTGGTCCCGGGTAAAGCGGTAGCCGGCATTCAGCACTTTGCCAGCCTCGGGCTGATAGCGGCCGCCGACGTTGAAGCGCTCAAACCAGCGCGACTGCGGGTTGTACTCCATGGCGACATCCAGCGACGCGTCCGGCAGGACGCGACCGGAGAAGAAGCCGAGCAGGTCGCTGGTGTGGTCGTTGCGCTTGGCTTCACCGGGCAGTGTTACCTTCTGCCCGGTGAAATAGAAGCGCTGACCGATGGCGGCGCGCACGGCTTCGGCGCCGGTTTGCGGATCCAGCAGCCGTGACGAGATCATGGTCGTGATCTGATTGGCATCGCCGATGCGGTCGGCGCCGCTGTAGCGGTTTTCGGCGAAGATCTGGGCGAAATTGAAATCGGTGGTACCCGTATCGAATACCGGAATCTTGTTCTGGCTGCGGTTCGGCACGTAGAGGTAGTAGAGGCGCGGCTCCAGCGTCTGGGTCAGCGCCTTGCCCTGCCAGTCGAAATCGCGCTCATAGGTCATGCCAGAATCCACGCTGAATATCGGCAGCGTGCGGGTCAGCTTGTCGGGTGTGCCGGCGGGCGGATTGGTGAAGTCGTAATGCGTGGTACTCAGTCCGATCTTGGGCGTGACGCTCAGGATGTCGGTCTGCATCGGCAGGGCCAACTGCGGATACATGGTGAAGCGCTTCGCCTCGGGCATCCCCTGCGTCGGGATGCGGAAGTCGACGTACTCGCCTGCGAATGCAAGCGCCATTCCCAGCGGAAGATCGCCGCGATAGGCATTGACCGTCAGTTGCGGCAGGCGCTGGTAAGGCTTGGTTACCGGCGGCTGGTCGGGGTCCTGCAGGGTCTGGAAGCTTTGGACCAGCAGGTTGGCCGACCACCATCCGCCGCCATAACTGAGAGTACCTTGGCGCACAAGGTTGGTCGTGGAAGTCACCGCCGGACCGTGCCCGAGGTCGCTGAAGAAGGTATTGTCGGAAACGCCGTTCAAATTCAGTGTTCCGGAAAAACCGTAACCCAGGTTTTGGGTATGCGCCAGCGAATAGGACGTCCGCTCCGTGCCGGTAAGCTTGTCGTGGCCCAGATACTGACCCTGGAGAGTGCCGCGGTAAGTGGGCTCCAGATAGCGGTACTCGGCGTTCCAGAGCGTGCCGCGCTTGGCCATGATGCGCGGCGCAAACGTCGCATCCATGTTGGGTGCGATGTTCCAGTAGAACGGCAGGGTGAATTCCGTGCCGCCGCGACTGGTGGTGCCGCCGGTCGGGGTCAGCAGGCCGCTCTTGCGTTCGTTGTTCAGCGAGAAATTCATCCAGGGCGAGTAGAGGATGGGTACGCCCTGGAAAACCAGCGTCGCGTTGCGCGCCGTGCCCTCTTCCGCATCGTAGTCGAGGCGCAGATCGGTGGTGCGCATGAACCAGTCCGGATCGCGCCCGGCAACGGGAGCGCAGGTGCTGTAGGTGGAGTTGGTGAGGTGGAACTGGCCCTCGCCCTCGAATGCCATGCGTTCGGCCTTGCCGTATCCGGTGGTGAGGTCCCGCGCCGGAGCTTCCTCGTCGCCGGTCCATAGCGAGCCTGACTTGACATGTCCGGGCGCGGGCTTCACCTGAGGAGGTGCCTCGTTGCCGGTGGAGAGCGTCGGGTCCGATCCGGTCTTGACGCGTCGTATGCTGTATTCGGGCTGCTCGAAGAAGCCGGTATTTTCGTCCATCTTCATGCGCATCCGCGGGCCTTGAATGCGATCGCCGTCGGCAGCGAGGCGGACATTGCCCTCGGCTTCAATCTCGTCGGTGGCCGGCAGGTAAGTCAGCCGGTCACTTTGCAGGCTGGTATTGCGCATGCGCATTTCGACGTTGCCCTCGGCGACGAGTTCGACGTCGACCTTGCTCGTGACCTGGTCTGCAGCGATGAAGGTCGGCAGTTTTTCTCCCGGACGCTTGATCCAGGGCAGCACGGCTGCCGAAGGCTTCAAGCGGGGGTCGGGCAGTTCCCCGGCAGCGACATGCGCCGAGTAGAGCGGCGGGATGTTGCGCGGCTCGGCTACTTCCGGCGGCTCTTGCGGCTTCTGGATGGATTCCGCGGTCGCTGCCCGCGGCACAACCGGCGGCAACGGTTCCGGTTTCGGCTGCGGCTCGGGTGGGCGACGCGGCGCTTCGGCGACTGCTGCCGGCGGCAGGGAAGCAGGTGCCGGGGCGGGCGCAGGGGCAGGCGGTTGAACGGGTAATGCCGGGCTTGCCTTGGTGCTTGCCGCAGGCGGAGTTGCGGGTTTCGCGGGGGGCGTGCTGCGCGCTTGCTGCGCAGGCACGGGTGCGGGCGCCGCCATGTTCCGCGGCTGATCGGTGCTCAGGTCGATGCGCGCTGTCGGCGGCGGCTCGACCACCTGCGGGGCGGGCGCAACCGGCTTGACCGCGGCAACGGGTTCGGCGATGGCCGGCGCCGGCGGCGTGCCGGCGCCCAGCAAGGCGGGATTGACGCGCAAAGGTGGCAGGGGATCTGCCACGGCCGAACCTGCGGCGAGCGCCAGCAGGGCAAGCAGTGAGCCGGGGCCGAATTGTCCGCGATGCGATTGAGGCATGCTGTATCTGCGAGTAAGCGCAACGGTGACAAATCAAGGCAGCCGCGCGATGCAGCCGCGAAGGGGCGTGCGGCACGTCGGGGAAGCTCTTGTCGGCCGATGCTAGAATCGCGAATTCTAACACTTCGTGCCCACGCAACGCGCTCTCCGGCAGAGCTATTGCGCTCATCCCGGCATCGCCCGCACCTTCGCGCACCTTCGATATGGAACGCCAGCAGCAGATCGGAACATGGCTCGCCGGATTGTGGCCGGGCCGAGGCTTTTCCCTTGCGCCGGCGTCGGCCGACGCCAGTTTTCGCCGCTATTTTCGCGCCACCCAGGATGACGGTACGACGCACATCATCATGGACGCTCCGCCGGCGAGCGAGGATTGCCGGCCCTGGCTGCACGTGCAGCAGCTTTTTCACGCGGCCGGAGTCCACGTTCCGGAAGTTCTGGCGCAAGATCTCGAGCGGGGCTTCCTGCTGCTCTCCGACCTGGGCGCCACAACCTACCTGGAAGTGCTGAATGCCGGCAACGCCGTGCCGCTCTATGCCGATGCCATAGCGGCCCTGATCCGGATCCAGCAGGCCAGCCGACCCGGCGTGCTGCCGGAATATGATTCAACGCTGCTGCGCCGCGAACTTGATCTGTTTCCCGACTGGTTCCTTGCCCGGCACCATCAATTGACTCTCGGCGAAAACGAGCGGCTGGGTCTGGCGGCCGTGTTCGACCGTATCCTCGCCGTCAACCTGGCCGAACCGAAAGTCTTCGTCCATCGCGACTACCATTCGCGCAACCTGATGCGCACCGACGGCACCGGCGCCGGCAACCCAGGCATCATCGATTTTCAGGATGCCGTGTATGGCCCGATCACCTATGACATGGTGTCGCTGCTGAAGGATGCCTATATCGAGTGGGACGAAGACCTTGTGCTCGACTGGCTGGTGCGCTACTGGGACGCCGCGCGCAAGGCCGGACTGCCGGTCGCCGCGGATTTCGGCGAGTTTTTCCGCGACTATGAATGGATGGGCGTGCAGCGCCATGTCAAAGTGCTGGGCATTTTCGCCCGCCTTTACCACCGCGACGGCAAGGACGGCTACCTCAAGGACCTGCCGCTGGTGGCGCGCTACCTGCGCAAGGCCTGCGAACGCTACGCCGAACTCTCGCCGCTGAGGAAACTGCTGGATAAGGTCGAGGACAAGATCACCGTGCTGGGTTACACCATGGACAAGCCAGCCGCATGAAAGCGATGGTGCTGGCGGCCGGGCGCGGTGAGCGTATGCGGCCACTGACCGATCTCACGCCAAAACCTCTCTTGCCGGTGGCAGGCAAGCCGCTGATTGTCTGGCACCTCGAGCGCCTGGCGCGAGCCGGATTTTGCGATGTGGTCATCAATCACGCGCATCTCGGTACGCAGATCGAGGACGCGCTCGGCGACGGATCGCGCTGGGGCTTGGCTATCGCCTATTCGCCCGAGCCCGAAGGAGCGCTGGAGACCGCAGGCGGCATCGCCAACGCGTTGCCGCTGCTCGGCCATGACGAGCCCTTCCTGGTGATCAACGGCGACATCTGGTGCGACTGGGATTTGACGCGGGCGACAACTGTGCTGACCCCCGGTGATCTTGCGCACCTGGTGCTGGTACCGAATCCGCCGCATCATCCGCAGGGCGACTTCGCGCTTTGCGGACGGGCGGTTGCCGGCGACGCCGCAACCGGCGGCGCGCAGGGATGCACCTTCTCGGGCATCGGCGTCTATCGTCCGCAGATCTTTGCCGGCGTGCGGCGCGGGCAGCCGGCGAAACTGGCGCCGTTGCTGCGCGCGGCGATGGCCGAACGGCGCGTCTCCGGCGAGTTGCATGCGGGACGCTGGGTGGATGTCGGCACGCCGCAAAGGCTTGCGGAACTGGACGCCAGCCTGCGCTCGCTATAATCAATCGATGGACACTTCATCGCTTCCCGCCGGCCACGATTTCGCGCCGTATCACCAGCGCCGACTTTCGCTGATCGAGCGGATGATTCGCAGCGGCGGCGGCGTGGCCCTGATCCCCACCGCGCCGGAGCAGCCGCGCAATCGCGACACGCACTTTCCCTACCGCGCCGACAGCTATTTCCAGTACCTGACCGGCTTCACCGAACCCGAGGCGGCGCTGGTGATCGTCGCCGGGCGTGACGACGAGCCAGCGCAATCTATCCTGTTCTGCCGCGAGAAAAATCTCGAGCGTGAAATCTGGGACGGCTTCCGTCACGGGCCCGAGGGTGCCCGCGAAGTTTTCGGTTTTGACGCCGCGCATGCCATCGGCGAACTCGACGGCAAGCTGGCCGAACTGCTCGCCGATCAGCCGGCACTGTGGTTTTCCATCGGCCACGATGCCGGCTGGGACGGCCGCATCGCCGCCGCGCTGAACAAGGTGCGTGCCGAAAGCCGCACGGGCAAGCGCGCGCCGGCGGCGATCCGCGATGTTCGCGCCGAGCTCGACGCCATGCGCCTGGTCAAGGATGATGTCGAGCTTGCCGTAATGCGCCGCGCCGCGGAGATTTCGACCGGCGCCCATGTTCGTGCCATGCGCTTCGTTGCTCCGGGTCGTTTCGAGTACGAAGTCGAGGCCGAACTGCTGCATGAATTCCGCCGCCGCGGTTGCGAATATCCCGCCTATACCTCGATCGTCGCCGGCGGCGCAAATGCCTGCGTATTGCATTACGTCGGCAACGACCAGGTGTTGCGCGACGGCGACCTGCTTTTGATCGACGCCGGCGGCGAACTCGGCGGCTACGCTTCCGACATCACGCGCTGCTTTCCGGTGAACGGGCGTTTCAGCGGTCCGCAGGCCGACGTCTACGACCTGGTGCTCGACGCGCAGGCCGCGGCGATCGCGGCGGTGCGCCCCGGCGCCACTTTCGTCGACCCGCACGAGGCGGCGCTGAAGGTGCTGGCGCAGGGCATGCTCGACCTGAAACTTTTGTCCGGGTCGCTGGATGCCGTGATCGAGTCTGAGAGCTACAAGCGTTTCTTCATGCACCGCACCAGCCACTGGCTGGGCAAGGACGTGCACGATGCCGGCGAATACAAGGAGGGCGAACATTGGGCGCCGCTGGCGCCGGGCATGGTGCTCACCATCGAACCCGGCTGCTACATCCGCCCGGCCGACGATGTGCCCGAGGCCTTCTGGAACATCGGCGTGCGCATCGAGGACGATGCCGTGGTGACGGCCGCGGGTTGCGAGATCATCACCGCCGCCGCGCCGAAGAAGATCGCCGACATCGAAGCCCTGATGCGGGATGCCCGTGGCACCTGAAAAAAGTCCGGCTGTCGCGATAGTAGGTGGTGGGCCGGCTGGAATGACTCTGGCTCTGGCACTGAGACTCCATGGCATCAACGCCGAAATCTTCGAGGCCCGGGAACGCGCCGCCGTGCGCCGCGATCCGCGCGTGCTGGCCTTGTCCGATGGCGCGCGGCAGATCCTCGACTGGCTCGGCGTCTGGTCCGGTCTGCCGGCGACGCCGATAGAAACAATCCATATTTCGCAGCGTGGCGGTTTCGGTCGCACGGTCCTGCGTGCAGGCGAGATGGAGGTCAAGGCGCTGGGCTGGGTTTTGCCGGCATCTGATCTGATCGCCGCGCTGGACGCTGCCCTGAACGCGGCTGGCATCGCCTATATGGAAAACACAAGAGTCGGTGCCGGCGATACGGCGCACTTCAAGCTCACCGCGTTTGCCGAGGGCGCCGTCGACCCCGATGCCGGCAAGAGGCGGGATTACGCCCAGCATGCCGTGCTGTGCAGCGTGACTGTGGCGGCACCGCATCACAATGTCGCCTGGGAGCGTTTTACCAATGATGGCCCCGTGGCGCTGTTGCCGCTCGGTGACCGCTATTCGGTGGTGCTCACCTGCGCCGATGACGTCCTGGAAAAAATCATGTCGCTCGACGACGCGGCGTTTCTCGCGCAACTGCAGCAACGCTTCGGCATGCGCCACCGCTTTACCGCGACGACTCCGCGCGTCGCCTACCCTCTGGGTTTGCGCTACCGGCAGGATCCGGCCGGCGAGCGCCAGGTCTGGCTGGGCAATGCGGCGCAGACCTTGCATCCGGTCGCGGGTCAGGGTTTCAACCTGGCGCTGCGCGACATCTGGGAACTGGCGCAGCACGCGGGGGCCGCTGCCGATCCGGGCGCCCCCGAGGTTCTTGCCGCCTATGCGCGCGGCCGCCAGGCGGATCGTCGAGGAGCGATCGCCTTCACGGACTTGCTGATCGATGGCTTTGCTTCCGACTTTGCGCCATTGAAACATGCGCGTGGCGCCGGCCTTCTGATGCTTGACCTGTTTCCGGCACTGAGAGCCTTCGTCGCCAAGCGAATGGTTTACGGTGCCCGTGCCTGGCCCTGAAGTTCCGCAGCACCCGATAAAAAGCCTCGATTACCGCCAGCGCGCTTTGCGCTAAAATCGCGCCCTCACCCATCCGCACTTTTTTCCCGACATGGACTTCCTCGGCTTTCAGTTGCGCAACAACCTGTTTGTCGCGCCCATGGCCGGAGTTACGGATCGTCCTTTCCGCCAGTTGTGCAAGACGCTCGGCGCGGGACTGGCGGTGTCCGAAATGGTGACCTCCAACTCCCTGCTCTATGGCAGCGCCAAGACGCGGCGCCGGGCCGACCATGAAGGCGAGGTCGACCCGATCTCGGTGCAGATCGCCGGCGCCGATCCTTCGATGATGGCGCAGGCGGCACGCTACAACGCCGACAACGGTGCGCAGATCATCGACATCAACATGGGCTGCCCGGCGAAGAAGATCTGCAACGTCATGGCCGGATCGGCCCTGATGCAGAACGAGCCGCTGGTCGCGGAAATCCTCGAAGCGGTGGTGGCCGCCGTGCCGGATACTCCGGTGACGCTCAAGTTCCGCACCGGCTGGAATCGCGACAATCGCAACGCGCCGGCCATCGCCCGCATCGCCGAGGAATCCGGCATCCGCGCCATCGCCATCCACGGCCGCACCCGTGCCGACCAGTACATGGGTTGTGCGGAATACGACACGATTGCCCTGGTCAAGTCGCAGGTGAAGATTCCGGTGATCGCCAACGGCGATATCGATACGCCGCAGAAGGCCCGCTTCGTCCTCGACTACACCGGCGCCGACGGAGTCATGATCGGGCGTGCGGTGCAGGGGCGGCCCTGGTTGTTTCGCGAGATCGAGCACTTCCTGGCCACAGGCACGGAATTGGCGCCGCCGCGCGTGGAAGAGATACACGGCATCCTGCGCAGCCACCTGGCCGAGCTCTACGGTTTCTACGGCGAAGAGACAGGGGTGCGGATTGCGCGCAAGCACATCAGCTGGTACACCAAGGGACTGGTCGGCGCAGCGCATTTCCGTCATGCCATGAACCAGTTGCAGACGGTGCGCGAACAACTGGATGCCACCGACGAATTCTTCCTCGTCGACGCGGCGGCCAACGAGCGTCTTCGTTACGAGGGGCGCGACCTGGAGATGAAAGCCGCATGAGCAACGAAATCCACGACTGCGTGCGTCGCACCCTCAATCGCTATTTCCGCGATCTCGACGGCCAGGCGCCGCATGCCGTGTACGACATGGTGCTGAAATGCGTCGAACGGCCGATGCTGGAAGTCGTGATGAAACAGGCGGAAGGCAACCAGACCATCGCCGCGGAAATGCTGGGCATCAGTCGCGGCACCTTGCGCCGCATGCTGGTCGAGCACGAATTGCTCTAACGCTCATGGCACCGAGTGTCAGCCGCTGAAGATGAAACACAACGCGAAAACAAAGTTTCAGCGAAGGCTAACGCCGGCATCATCGGCGTTAAGCGCCGCAGCCGTAGCTAAAAGCCAATTATTCGCCCGCCCCCCTTCCCCCCTCGCGGGGGGTTACTTTTTGGCGCGCTACGCGCGTTTGTCACAGGGGGCTCCGTACCAAGTACTTCACGTTACCGAGGGTTTTCAATGAAAGTTACACAGGCGCTGATCAGCGTTTCCGACAAGCGCGGCGCAGTCGACTTTGCCCGTGGTCTGGCCCAGCTTGGCATCAAGCTGCTCTCCACCGGCGGCACCGCCAAGCTGTTGCGTGACGCCGGCCTCGACGTCACCGATGTCTCCGACTACACCGGCTTTCCCGAAATGCTCGACGGCCGCGTCAAGACCCTGCATCCCAAGGTGCATGGCGGCATCCTCGGCCGGCGCGACCTGCCCGAACATCTGGCCGTCATGGCGCAGCACGGTATTCCGGCGATCGACCTGGTGGTGGTGAATCTCTATCCCTTCCGCGAGACCGTGGCCAAGCCCGGCTGCACGCTCGACGATGCGATCGAGAACATCGACATCGGCGGCCCGACCATGGTGCGCGCCGCGGCGAAGAACCACGGCAACGACCAGGGCGGCGTCGGCGTCATCACCGACCCCGAGGATTACTCGCCGGTGCTCGACGAGCTCAAGTCCGGCGGCACATTGTCCTGGAAGACGCGCTTTGCCCTGGCGAAAAAGGCCTTCACGCACACCGCCCGCTACGACTCGGCGATCGCCAACTGGCTTACCTCGCTCGACGAAGAGAACAAGCCCGGCGTTTTTCCGGACAGGCTGCAGTTGGCGTTCGACAAGGTGGAGACTCTGCGCTACGGCGAGAACCCGCACCAGCAGGCTGCCTTCTATCGCGAGACGGCCGTTGTTCCCGGCAGCATCGCCAGTTATCAGCAGATCCAGGGCAAGGAACTGTCCTACAACAACATCGCCGATGCCGATGCGGCATGGGAATGTGTCAAGGCTTTCGATGCCGCCATCGCGCCCGCCGCCTGTGTCATCGTCAAGCACGCCAATCCCTGCGGCGTCGCGGTCGGCGCCAATGCCGAGGAAACCTATCGCAAGGCCTTCAAGACCGACCCGACCTCGGCCTTCGGCGGCATCATTGCCTTCAACGTAGTGATCGACAAGGCGGCGGCCGAAGCCATTGCCGGCCAGTTTGCCGAAGTCATCATCGCGCCTGAAATCACCGCCGAAGCGCGTGCCGTTTTCGCCGCCAAGCAAAATCTGCGCGTTCTCGTCGTGCCGCTGGGCAAGGTGGCCGGGGTTTTCGACTACAAGCGCGTCGGCGGCGGACTGCTGCTGCAAAGTGCCGACGAGGCGCGCATCGGCCAGGCCGACGTCAAGGTGGTGACCAAGCGGGCGCCTACGCCTCAGGAAATGGCTGATTTGCTGTTCGCCTGGCGTGTCGCCAAGTACGTCAAGTCCAATGCCATCGTCTATTGCAAGGATGCGATGACCGTCGGCGTCGGCGCCGGGCAGATGAGCCGTGTCGACTCGGCCCGCATCGCCGCGATCAAGGCCGAGAACAACGGCCTGACGGTGGTCGGCTGCGTGGCGGCATCGGATGCCTTCTTCCCCTTCCGCGACGGCCTCGACGTGCTGGCCAAGGCCGGAGCGACGGCCGTGATCCAGCCCGGCGGCTCGGTGCGCGATGCCGAAGTCATCGCCGCGGCAGACGAGCAGAACCTGGCGATGGTGTTCACCGGTTTCCGGCACTTCAGGCATTGAAACTCGTTTGCCACAGAGGACACAGAGAGCACAGAGAAGTTCTTTTCCTGCTTCTCTCTGTGTTCTCTGTGATCTCTGTGGCTAAAAAGGTCTTTTCATGAAAATACTGGTGGTGGGTTCCGGCGGACGCGAACATGCCATGGCCTGGCGTCTTGCCCAGGCTCCCGGCTTGCAGAAGGTTTATGTCGCGCCGGGCAATGCCGGCACGGCGCGCGAGCAGGAGCTGGAAAACCTGCCGATCACCGACATCAACGTGCTGGCCGACTACGCCCAGCGCGAAAAGGTCCATGCCACCGTGGTGGGACCCGAGGCGCCGCTGGCGGCCGGCATCGTCGATGTATTCCGCGCCCGCAACCTGCGCATCTTCGGCCCGACCAAAGCTGCGGCGCAACTGGAAAGCTCGAAGGATTTCGCCAAGCGTTTCATGACCCGTCACAACATCCCGACGGCGAAATTCAGCACCTTCTCCGACATCAAGGCGGCGCATGCCTACATCGATGCCGAGGGCGCGCCCATCGTGATCAA
>CAIZKA010000003.1 GCA_903933395.1 uncultured beta proteobacterium
ATAGCGGGCCGCGACGTAGCGGAAGCCGGCGACCGCCTGACGGGGTTCGCGGTGGGCGTCATCAAGCTCGACCAGATGGCGGAAATCGCCACCCGGGACTTGCGAATTCCCGGCCTTGCCTTTCGCATAACCGATCTCGCAGCGGGCCAGAGCGGGCAGGTGTTTCAATCGGACAGCGCTACGCTGCCCGGCCGCCATGCGTCCGTCCTGAGAATTCCTCTGGTGATGGCCGATCGCATGTGGGAGCTTGCCGTTTATCCGACCGCTGCCTACCATCCCGCGCACCGGCCCTGGATCGCCTGGGCCACGGGCGCCGTCGGCATACTGCTGGCGGTGCTGCTGCAGGTTCTGCTGCTGATCACTACGGGTCACGCTGCCGCCAACGAGGACAAGGTAAAGAGCCAGGACGCCGAACTGAAGGCCCGTGCCACACTGATCAATACCCTGTTCGAGATCAGCCCCGACGGCTTTGTCGTGGTCGGGTCGGACGATACGATCCGCCTGACCAACCCGGCCTTTCACACCATGACCGGCATTGCGGCCGATGAAGTCATCGGGCGAGCGATCGGTCACCTGGATAACTGCCTGAGCGAGGTTGCCACGCAACCGCAACGCTTTACTCCGCTTGCAGCGCTGTTTGCCGAGGGAAGCACCGGAGCGGTCCAGCAAACGCTGGAACTGACCCGTCCGCGCGAGGCCGTCCTGCAAATCGTCGGGGTGCGCCGCGACGCCGGCAGCATTGACCGGTTCATCTGTTTCAGGGACGTGACTCGTGAAACCAAGGTCGACCGCATGAAGAGCGAGTTTCTATCCCATGCCGCTCACGAACTGCGCACGCCGATGGCGAGCATCCATGGCTTCACGGAACTGCTGTTGGCGCAGGATTTCGACGATGCCGAGAGGCGCGAAATCCTCGAAACAATCTTCGGGCAGTCCACGCTGATGATATCCATCATCAACGAACTGCTCGACATCGCCCGCATCGAGGCGAGGCGCGGCAAGGACTTCAGCATTGAGCGCGTCGATGTCGGCGATCTGCTGCACGGAGTCGCCGCGGGTTTCAAGCCGCCGCAAGGCCGCCCTGCTCCAAAGGAGCCGCTCATCGAAGGCCCGCTCTGGGTGAGCGCCGACCGCAAGAAACTGATCCAGGCCGTCAGCAACGTGATCTCCAATGCCTACAAATACTCACCGGGCGGCGGCACGGTGGACATCGAGTTGGCACCGCCGACCAGCGGCGACCCGCTGCTTGGCATCCGCATCACCGACCACGGCATCGGCATGACTCCTGAACAGCTCGCGCACGTCTGCGAACGCTTCTACCGCGCCGACACCTCGGGGAAAATTCCGGGAACAGGCCTCGGCATGAGCATCGTCAAGGAAATCGTCGAACTGCACGGCGGTGACCTGGAAATCACCAGCAAAGTCGGCGCTGGCACCACGGTGACGCTCTGGCTGCCTGCCGCCGACATGCAAACCAATCGAGGCCAACCCTTTGGCCCCCATCCCGCCGCAGCGCATCAAGAGAGCCCATCATGACCATCAGTCAACGCTTCAATTCATTGCTGTTTGGCGGATTCATCTGTCTGGCGAGCCTGGCCGGCCTGTTCATCTTCGAGATGAGCCGGGTGTACGACGCGGTCAATTTCAGCAATGCCAA
>CAIZKA010000004.1 GCA_903933395.1 uncultured beta proteobacterium
CATGGCTGCGGCCTGCTGCACCTGGACATCAAGCCGGCCAATATCTGGCTGCGCACCGACGGCAGCCCGGTGCTGCTGGATTTCGGCGCGGCGCGCTATGCCGTCGATATCGGCCCGCCTGAGCCGCGGGCGATGTACACGCCGGGCTATGCGGCACCCGAGCAGTATCACGGCAAGTTCACGCTCGGGCCCTGGACCGACATCTACGCCATCGGCGCCTGCATGTATGCGGCCCTGGCCGGCGGCGCGCCGCAGGCGGCCGACGAGCGCATGGACGACGACCAGTTGCTGCCGGCACGGCAGCGCTGGGGATCGCAGTATTCGCCGCGCCTCCTGGCAACCATAGACGAATGCCTGCGCATGGAACCGACGCGGCGGCCGCAGCACGCCCGGGCCCTTCAGGCCTCGCTCAATACCGACACGCCCGGCGACCAGCCGCCGGGGTCATGGTTTTCCCGCCTCGGCCTGCCGGGCTTCAAATGAATTACACCATCGCCCAGGAAAGCCGCATCGGCGGGCGCGAAATCAATCAGGATCGCGTCGCCTGGCTGGCTACCGCGGACGCCGTGCTGATGGTGGTTGCCGACGGCATGGGCGGCCATATGCACGGCGAAGTCGCGGCACAGATTGCCGTCGATTCCATGATCGGGCGCTTTCGCGATGAAGCAAAAACGCTGCTCGCCGATCCCCCGCGGTTCCTTGCGGCGACACTGAACCGGGTCCACCAGACCATCGTCCGCTATGCCGCCGAGTGCCGCATTCCGTCCCATGCCGCGCCGCGCACCACCTGCATTGTCTGTGTGGTGCAGAACGGTCAGGCCTGGTGGGCGCACGCCGGTGATTCGCGGCTGTACCTGATCCATGGCAGCGGCTCGGGCGCGAGCGGTGTCGTCCGTACCCGCGACCACAGCCTGGTCCAGCAAATGGTCGACGACGGCAGCCTCAGCCGTGCGGAAGCCGCCAACCACCCGTGGCGCAACCGTGTTTTCAGTTGCCTTGGCGGCGACGCCCCGCCGCACATAGAAGTTTCACCGGCGATGTCGCTGCAGGACGGCGATCTGATTGCCTTGTGCACCGACGGGACCTGGTCGCCCCTCGGCGAAACCCTGGTGAGCGGGCTCGCAAGCGCGCCGCTTAAATCCAGCGTGCCGGGCCTGCTGGATGCCGCCGAGCGGGCGGCAGGTCCGGGAGCCGACAACCTGACCCTGATCGCCATGCGCTGGGGTGCGCCTGATCCCGATACCGTGACCCGCGACATGCTGCTCGCCGTGCCCCCGGGGCGGGCGCTTGCCCCGATTACCGACGAGGAAATCGACCTCGCCGTCGCCGAAATCCGGCGGCGCATTCCCTTTAATCCCGATGGAGCATCCTCATGACCCGACCGCCGCAACGCACGGACCGCGCCGCGGCGCAACTGCGCCGCCTTGCCCTTACCCGCAATTACACCCGCCATGCCGAAGGCAGCGTGCTGGTCGAGTTCGGCGCCACCAAGGTGCTTTGCACCGCCAGCGTCGAAGAGTCGGTACCCGGCTTCCTGCGTGGCAAGGGCTCCGGGTGGGTCACCGCCGAATACGGCATGTTGCCCCGCGCCACCAACACCCGCACGGCGCGTGAAGCGGCGAAGGGCAAGCAGTCCGGCCGCACCCAGGAAATCCAGCGCCTGATCGGCCGGTCCTTGCGCGCCGTGACAGATCTGGCGGCGCTCGGCGAGCGCCAGATCACGCTCGATTGCGACGTGCTGCAGGCCGACGGCGGCACCCGCTGCGCGTCGATCACCGGCGCCTGCGTGGCGCTGCACGATGCGCTGTCCACGCTGGTCGCCGGCGGCAAGCTGGCGCGGCACCCGATGCGCGAACTGGTCGCCGCCGTCTCGGTCGGCATCGTCGGCGGCGTGCCGCTGCTCGATCTGGACTACGCCGAGGATTCGGGTTGTGACACCGACATGAACGTGGTGATGACCGCCGGCGGCGGCATCATCGAAGTGCAGGGCACGGCCGAAGGCGCGCCATTCTCGCGCGCGGAACTCGATGCGCTGCTGGAACTGGCCGCGGCCGGCATCTGCGACATCATCCAAGCGCAAGAGTCGGCGCTGGCGACACGGTGACGGCCATCCCCCCAGCCCCCTGCCCAAGGCAGGGAGTGACGATGGTTCAGCCACTGGCGTGGCTTCCGGTGGTTGGCTTGCCGCCGCCTTGGGGCGGCCCGGCGGAGGCGGCGTGAAAAAACTGGTCCTCGCCTCCGGCAATGCCGGCAAGCTGCGCGAATTCGGGCAACTGCTGGCGCCCTTCGATTTCGAGGTGCTGCCGCAGTCGGCCTTCAATGTGCCGGAAGCCGCGGAGCCGCACATCACCTTCCTCGAGAACGCCATCGCCAAGGCGCGGCATGCCGCGCAGCTGACCGGCCTGCCGGCGCTGGCCGACGATTCAGGGCTGTGCGTGACGGCGCTGGGCGGCGCGCCCGGCGTCTTCTCGGCACACTATGCGCAGTTGTCGCCCGATGAACCGAAATCGGATGCGAAGAACAACGCCAGGCTGCTGGCCGACCTCGCCGGTGTGGCCGACCGCCGCGCCCACTACGTCGCCGTGCTGGTGCTGATGCGCTCGGCCGACGATCCGCAGCCCATCGTCGCCGAAGGCGAATGGCATGGCGAGATCATCGATACTCCGCGCGGCGCAGGCGGCTTCGGCTACGACCCCTACTTC
Organism: uncultured beta proteobacterium; assembly: GCA_903933395.1. Classification (GTDB taxonomy): domain Bacteria; phylum Pseudomonadota; class Gammaproteobacteria; order Burkholderiales; family Rhodocyclaceae; genus Sulfuritalea. The sequence goes on from CAIZKA010000004.1 coordinate 2,703, forward strand.
CTGGTGCCCGGCACCGGCCTCACCGTGGCCGAATTGCCGCACGAGGAAAAGAACCGCCTGTCCCATCGCGGCAAGGCGCTGGCGCAACTCCTGGCAAGACTTCGAGCCGGGGCGTGATTCCGATCATTCCGGTTGCCGCCGTAGCACCGGCGCCGACTTCTGCTGCTTCCTCCGGACTGGTCGCACCGCCGCCCCTGGCGCTGTATGTGCATTGGCCATGGTGCGTGAAGAAGTGTCCCTACTGCGACTTCAATTCGCATGAGAGCGGCGGCGTGGTCGATGACGAACTCGAGAGGGCCTACCTCGCTGCGCTGATCGCCGATATCGAAGCCGCCCTGCCGCAGATCTGGAACCGTCCGGTGATCAGCGTTTTCATCGGCGGCGGTACGCCCAGCCTGATGCGCGCCGAGACCGCCGACGCGCTGCTGGCCGCGATCCGCATGCGCCTGCCGCTGCATCCCGGCGCCGAGGTCACCCTCGAAGCCAATCCGGGCACCGCCGAGGCGGCGAAGTTCGCCGCCTTCCGCGCCGCCGGCGTCACCCGGCTGTCGATCGGCGTGCAGAGCTTCGCCGACGACAAGCTCGCGGCGCTGGGACGCATTCACGACAGCGCCGAGGCGCGGCGCGCCATCGAGATGGCGCAGCGCAATTTCGAACGCGTCAACCTCGACCTGATGTACGCACTGCCGCAGCAGACCCTGGAGCAAGCGGAACAGGACATCGCCACGGCAAGCGCCAGCGGCGTCGGCCACATCTCCGCCTACCATCTGACGCTGGAACCGAACACGCCCTTCCATCACGCGCCGCCGCCGCTGCCCGACGACGACCTGGCGGCCGACATGCAGGAGATGGTTGAAGGCCGGCTCGCTGCCGCCGGTTTCGGACACTACGAAACCTCTGCTTTTGCGCGCGGCGCGGACCAGCGCTGCCAACACAACCTCAACTACTGGACCTTCGGCGATTACCTGGGGATCGGTGCCGGCGCGCACGGCAAGCTGTCGAACCACGAAACCATCTGGCGCGAGGCGCGCCACCGCAATCCTCGCGCCTATCTGGCCGGCGCCGCGCGCGGCGACTTCATCAGCACCCGCCGGAACATTTCCCGCGCCGACCTGCCCGGCGAATTCATGATGAATGCCTTGCGCCTCAATGACGGCTTCCCTCCCGGCTTGTTCACCGAGCGCACCGGCCTGCCGCTCGCCGCCATCGAAGAGTCGGCGCTGGCGGCACGGCGCGAAGGGCTGCTGGAAACCGTGGACGGCCATGTGCGACCTACGCCGCGCGGCCGGCGTTTTCTGAACCGCTTGCTGGCCGGGTTTCTGCCCGAGGCCGGCGCTTAGGGTCTGTTCTCATTCATGTGACGGCGGCGCCGCATCCCGCCTGCGGCCCGGCCCAAGTACAATGCGCCTCTTCAGTTGCGCCGGGCCGCACGCCCGCCGCCGGCACCCGGAAAGACCGCCTCATGACCCGCAAGATCCTTGTTACCAGCGCGCTGCCCTATGCCAACGGCGCGATCCACCTCGGCCACCTCGTCGAGTACATCCAGACCGACATCTGGACCCGCTTCCAGAAAATGCGCGGCCACGAATGCTGGTTTGTCTGCGCCGACGACACCCACGGCACGCCGATCATGCTGCGCGCCGAGAAGGAAGGCATCTCGCCCGAGGCGCTGATCGCCCGCGTCCATGCCGAGCACTCGCGCGACTTCGCCGGTTTCCATGTCGCCTTCGACAACTACCACACCACGCACTCGGACGAAACGCGGCACTACTCCGAGGACATTTACGCCAAGCTCAAGGCCGCCGGCCTGATCGAGGTGCGCTCGATCGAACAGCACTACGATCCGGTCAAGCAGATGTTCCTGCCCGACCGCTTCATCAAGGGCGAGTGCCCGAAGTGCGGCGCGAAAGACCAGTATGGCGAC
>CAIZKA010000005.1 GCA_903933395.1 uncultured beta proteobacterium
CTTAGCCACAATGGGCCTCCTCGAGCAGCTTCACCACCAGTTGCGTGAACGGAATCCCGGCCGACTTTGCCGCCATCGGCACCAGCGAGTGATCGGTCATGCCGGGCGAGGTATTGGCTTCCAGGCAGAACGTGCGCCCGGCGGCATCCAGCATCAGGTCCATGCGGCCCCAGCCGCGCCCGCCGAGCACGGCGAAGGCACGCAGCGCCAGATCACGCATCTCGCGCTCGCGCTCATCGCCGAGGCCGCTCGGAATGCGATATTCGGTATCGTCGCGCAGGTACTTGGCCTCGTAGTCATAGAACTCGGTCGCCGGAACGATGCGGATCACCGGCAAGGCCTGGCCGGCGAGGATACCGACGGTATATTCGCCGCCGCCCAGAAACTGTTCGGCGATCACGCAGGAATCGAAGCCGGCCGCCAGCTCATAGGCGGCGCGCAGTTCCCCGGCGCGCTTCACCTTGCTGATGCCGATGCTGGAGCCCTCGTTCGCCGGCTTGACGAACAGCGGCAGGCCGAGGCGTGCTTCGGCGGCGGCGAAGTCGCTGGCGGCGTCGAGCACGACGTACTCCGGCACCGGCAGGCCCGCCGCCTGCCAGACCAGCTTGGAACGCCACTTGTCCATCGCCAGGGCTGAAGCCAGGACCCCGCTGCCGGTATAGGGAATGCCCAGCAGTTCGAGCGCGCCCTGCAGCGTCCCGTCCTCGCCGCCGCGGCCATGCAGGGCGATGAAGACGCGCTTGAAGCCTTCGCCATGCAGGGCCTCGAGCGGCTTGTCGCGCGGATCGAAGCTGTGGGCGTCGATGCCGGACGAACGCAAAGCGGCCAGCACCGCAGTCCCGCTTTTCAGCGAAATCTCGCGTTCGGCCGACCCGCCGCCCATCATCACCGCCACCTTGCCGAAATCCATCAAGCTCCTTCTCTTTCCTGCCGGGACTGCCTGTCGACATCACCCACGATGCGCACCTCGCGTACCAGGGAAATGCCGAATTTTTCCGCCACTTCCGCCCGAACCCGGCCGATTAGCATTTCTATCGCACTCGCCGTGGCCTTGCCGTCAGGATTAACGATGAAATTCGCATGCTTTTCGGAAACCTGCGCGCCATCGATCTGTGTGCCCTTGAGGCCCGCGGCTTCAATCAACCGCGCGGCATGATCCGCGGGGGGATTGCGGAACACCGAACCGGCGTTCGGCAGGGCCAGCGGCTGCGTCGCGACACGGCGCTCCAGCAGTGCCTTCATCCGGTCCCGCGCCGCGTCGGCGTCGCCCGGCGGAAAGCGGAACCAGGCGCCGGCAAAGATCTCGTCGGTCGAACTCTTGAGGCCGGCATGGCGGTAGCCGACGGCAAACTCTTCCGGGCCGCGGATGATCTGCTCGCCGCGACGGTTCAGCATCAGCACCCGCTCCACATAACGCCAGGTCTCGCCGCCATGGCAGCCGGCATTCATCGCCAGCGCGCCGCCGACGGTGCCGGGAATTCCGGCGAGGAACTCGGCCTCGGCACAGCCCTGTTTGCCGGCAAAACGGGCGAGCTTGGGCGAGGCGACGCCGGCCTCGGCAAAGAAACTGCCGTCCGGCTCACGGCGCAGGGTGTTCAAGGCGCCATGGGTGAAGATGGCGGTGCCGTCGAAACCGCCGTCGCGCACCAGCAGGTTGCTGCCCAGGCCCACCAGCAGCAGCGGCTCGTCGTGGCGAACGGCACTCAGGAAATTTGCCAGGTCGGCAAGATCGGCGGGAAAAAAGGCGCGCGCCGCGGGACCGCCGGCGCGCCACGACACGTGGTCCGCCATAGGTTCGTGCTCCCGCAGAACCCCGCGCAGCGGCTCAGCCATCGACTAGCTTTCCGGGTACGCCGCCGATCGAGCCGGCGCCCATGGTGATCACCACGTCGCCGTCGCGCGCCGCGGCGAGAATGGCGGCCGGCATGGCGGCGATATCTTCGACAAACGTCAGTTCCGTCCTGCCCGCGACGCGCAGGGCGCGCACCAGCGTTCGGGCGTCGGCGGCAACGATGGGGGCCTCGCCGGCGGCATACACTTCGCCCAGCAGCAGGGCATCGAAACCGCCCAATACCTTGACGAAATCCTCGAAGCAGTCGCGGGTGCGGGTGTAGCGATGCGGCTGGAAGGCCAGCAGCAGCCTGCGGCCGGGGAAGGCGCCGCGCGCCGCGGCGAGCGTGGCCGCCATTTCCGCCGGATGATGGCCGTAATCGTCGACCAGCGTGAAATGCCCGCCGGCCGGACAGGCGATCTCGCCATAGCGCTGGAAGCGCCGGCCGACACCCTTGAAATCAGCCAGCGCCTTGATGATCGCCGTATCGCCGACGCCGACTTCCGTCGCCACCGCAATCGCGGCAAGCGCGTTCAGCACGTTGTGGCGGCCCGGCAGATTGAGCACGACGGGCAGCCGGGTGACGTTGCCGTTGGTGCGCACGCAGGTAAAGCGCATCGTGCCGCCTTCGGCCACCACGTCCTCGGCGCGGAAATTGGCTTCGCTGTCTATGCCGTAGGTGACGATCTGCTTTGCCACGCGCGGAATGATCTCCTGCACGTTGGCGTCGTCGCCGCAGACCACGGCGACGCCATAGAAAGGCAGGCGGTGCAGGAAATCGACAAAGGCCTGCTTGAGCCGGCCGAAATCGTGACCATAGGTTTCCATGTGGTCGGCATCGATGTTGGTGACCACCGAGACCACCGGCGAAAGAAAGAGGAAGGAGGCATCCGACTCGTCGGCCTCGGCCACCAGAAAATCGCCGCTGCCCAGTTTCGCGTTGGCTCCCGCCGAATTCAGCCGCCCGCCGATGACGAAAGTGGGATCGAACCCTCCCTCGGCCAGGCAGCTGGCGACCAGGCTGGTGGTCGTGGTCTTGCCGTGGGTGCCGGCAATCGCGATGCCCTGCTTGATGCGCATCAGTTCGGCCAGCATCTGCGCCCGCGGCACCACCGGCACGCGGCGTTCGCGCGCCATCTGCACTTCCGGATTGTCGTCCTTCACCGCGGTCGACACCACCACGGCATCGGCCGTTGCAGCGTTCTGCGCGCTGTGGCCGATGGCGATGCGGATGCCCTGCGCCGCCAGGCGCCGCGTCGTCGCGCTCTCGCTGAGATCGGAACCGCTGACCTCGAAGCCCTGGTTGGCCAGCACCTCGGCAATGCCGGACATCCCTGAACCCCCGATGCCGACGAAGTGGATGCGCTTGACTTTATGTTTCATGGCCTGCCTTTCATTTCGCCAGCTCCGCGCACGCCTGCGCCACCGCCGCCGTGGCATCGGGTCGCGCCAGTTCGCGCGCCTTTTCGGCCATCTGCGTCAACTGGCTGCGTGACAGATTTCGAATTTCGGCCAGGCGTTCCGGCGTCAGCTGATCCTGCGGCAGCAGGATCGCGGCACCGGCCGAACTGAGAAAACGCGCATTCGAAGTCTGGTGATCGTCGACCGCGTGCGGAAAAGGCACCAGCAGGCTGGCAACACCGGCCGCCGCCAGTTCCGCCACGGTGAGCGCCCCGGCACGACAGATCACCAGGTCGGCCCACTCGTAGGCTCCGGCCATGTCATTGATAAAGGCCACGCAATTGGCTTTGACGCCGGCTGAGGCATACAGGCTCTGCAGCTGCGGCAGATGCTTTTCGCCGGACTGATGCACCACCACCGGCCGCTCGCCTTCCGGAATCAGGGCAAGGGCCGCCGGCAGGGTTTCGTTCAAGGCCCGGGCGCCCAGACTGCCGCCCACCACCAGCACACACAGTGGTCCGCTGTGCTGCTCATAGCGGGAAGTCGGCGCCGGCAGCACGGCGATTTCAGGTCGCACCGGGTTGCCAACCCACGTGCCCTTCTTCATGACCCCGGGAAAGCCGGTGAGCACGCGGTCGGCGACCCCCGCCAACACCCGGTTGGCGAGACCCGCAACGGAATTCTGCTCGTGCAGCACCAGCGGAATGCCCCTCAACGAGGCCATCATGCCGCCGGGAAAGCTGATGTAGCCGCCCATGCCCAGCACCACGTCGGGCCGGATGCGCCCGAGCTGCGACCACGCCTCGCGGAAGCCGCGCAACAGGTTGAAGGGCAGCAGCAGTTTGCGCAGGAAACCCTTGCCGCGTAGCGCTGTGAAGTGCACCCAGGCCATCTCGTAGCCGCGCCCGGCGGTCAGCTTCGCCTCCATGCCGTCCGGATTGCCCATCCAGGCGATCTTCCAGCCCTGGGTGCGCAGCATTTCGGCCACCGCCATGCCCGGCATGATGTGTCCGCCCGTGCCTCCAGCCATGACGAGGAGGGTTTTGCTCATCCCGGCTGGCCTCGCATGAGCTGACGGTTTTGGTTTCGGCCGTCCCGGCGGGACTTAACTTGCTGGCGCAAGTTAGCCTTCACCGAAATCGACAAATGACGCGAGGTCATGTCTGCTGCCCTCGCATCATTTGTCGATTTTGGCTGCGGCCGGCGCTACGCGCCTTAACCTTCGCTGCGCTCAGGTTAGCCTGCGCCGAAACCGTCAGAACGAGCGCTTTCATACTTGCTGGCCTCTCATGAGCTGACGGTTTTCCCAGTCAACTCGCAGGAGAATCCCCAATGCCAGGCAGTTGGCGACGATGCCGGAACCGCCGAAGCTCATCAGCGGCAGGGTCAGGCCCTTGGTCGGCAGGAGGCCCATGTTCACGCCCATGTTGATGAAGCTCTGTACGCCGAGCCAGATGCCGATGCCTTGCGCCACCAGGCCGGAATGCACGCGGCCGAGCACCATCGCCTGGCGGCCGATGGCGAAGGAGCGCTGTACCAGCAGGGCGAACAGGACGACCACGAAGCAGACCCCGGCGAAGCCGAGTTCTTCGGCAACCACCGCCAGCAGAAAATCGGTGTGCGCCTCAGGCAGGTAGAACAGTTTTTCGACGCTGGCGCCGAGGCCGACGCCGAACCACTCGCCGCGACCGAAGGCGATCAGCGAGTGCGATAGCTGGTAGCCCTTGCCGTAGGCGTCCTGCCAGGGGTCCATGAAGCCGAAAATGCGCTCGCGCCGGTAGGGCGAGGCCCAGATCATGACGACGAAACTCAGCGCCAGGACCACGATCAGACCGCCGAAGACCCGGGCATTGATGCCGCCGAGGAACAGGATGCCGGTGGCGATGCCGAGGATCACCACCAGCGCGCCGAAGTCGGGCTCGCGCAACAGCAGGGCGCCGACCAGCACCATGACCAGCGCCATCGGCCCGAAGCCGCGCAGAAAACTGCCCATGTCATCGAGCTTGCGCGAGGTGTAGTCGGCGGCATAGAGCACGACGAACAGCTTCATCAACTCGGAAGGCTGCAGATTGATCGGACCCAGACCGATCCAGCGCTGCGCACCGTTCACCGAGCGCCCGACATGCGGAATCAGCACCAGCAGCAGCAGCGCCACCCCGGCCAGAAACAGCCAGGGCGCCGCCTGCTGCCACAGACGCAGCGGGATCTGGAACGCCACCACGCCGGCAACCAGTCCTACCACCAGGAATACGGCATGGCGGAACAGGAAATAGGTCGACTGGTTCCCCGTGAAGCGACTGCCCTCGGCCATCGCGATCGAGGACGAGTAAACCATCACCAGCCCCAGCAGCAGCAGGCCGACGGCCGGCCACAGCAGAAGGCCGTCGAGTTCGGCAGGCGCCTGGTGCGCCGGAGCGGCGTAGGCGCGACTCATTTGCCGGCCTCCATCGCACGCACCGCGGCAATGAACACCTCCGCCCTGTGTTCGTAATTGCGGAACATGTCGAAGCTGGCACAGGCCGGCGACAGGAGGACGGCGTCGCCCGGCAGTGCCAATGCCGCGGCGCGCTTGACCGCATCAGCCATATCGCCAGCGCGTTCGGTTTTGATGCCGGCACCCGCGATGGCCTGGCCGATCGACGCTCCGTCGCGGCCGATCAGGATCACCGCGCGGGCATGTGTCGCCACGGCATCGCGCAACGGAGAGAAATCCTGTCCCTTCCCGTCGCCTCCTGCAATAACGACCGACTTGCGTCCGACGCCGCCACCCAGACCCGCAAGCGCCGCCACCGTAGCGCCGACATTGGTGCCCTTGGAATCGTCGTACCAGGTGACGCCCTCCTTCTCCGCAATTTTCTCCACCCGATGCGGCAGACCGCGAAAGCTGCGCAGGGCCGGCAGCAGGCTATCGACATCGAAACCGATGCCGGCGCACAAGGCCAGCGCCGCCATCGCGTTGGCCGCATTGTGCAGTCCGGCCAGCGGCAACTCCGCCAGCGGCAGCAGGCAGCGCCCGCCCTGCGCCAGCCAGGCTTCACCGTTTTGCGCGCGCAGGCCGAAATCCTCCGCGGCAGGCGGTGCATCCAGACCGAAGCTGATGACGCGGCGGTCGGCCAGCGCCATGCGGCATACGCGCGGGTCGTCGCGATTGAGAACCTGGACGCCGCCGCCGGAAAAAATGCGGGCTTTGGCCGCCGCATACTCGTCAAGGCCGGCATAGCGATCAAGATGATCGTCGGAGACATTGAGCACCGTCGCCGCGACAGGGTCGAGTGTCACGGTGGTTTCCAGCTGAAAGCTGGAGAGTTCGAGGACCCAGATCTGCGGCAGGGCATTGGCATCCTGCGCAGCCATCAGGGCGGTCAGCGCTGCCGGCGAGATGTTGCCGGCAACGCCGACCGTCTTGCCCGTGGCGCGCAGCAGGTGTCCGGTCAGCGCCGTCGTCGTGGTCTTGCCGTTGGTGCCGGTGATCGCCAGCACCGGCGCACTCTGACCCAGCCGGCGCAGGCCCTGCGCGAACAGTTCGATCTCGCCCGCTACCGGGATGCCGGCAGCGCGCGCCCGGAGTAACAGCGGCAGGTCGCCAGGCAGCCCCGGCGACAGAACCAGCAGATCGATGCCGTCGAGCAAGCCTGGCTCGAACTCGCCACTGCGAAAGTCGGCGCTGACGACACGGCAATGCAACTCGTCCAGACCTGGCGGCGCGGCGCGCGAATCCGCCACCCGCACCCGCGCACCCTGCCGCGCACACCAGAGCGCAGAAGCCAGCCCGGATTCGCCGAGACCGAGTACGAGGACATGTCTGCCGCGCAGTTCCATTACCTGATCTTCAAGGTCGAGAGGCCGAACAGCACCAGCAGAATGGTGATGATCCAGAAGCGCACCACGACCTGGGTCTCTTTCCAGCCGGTCTGTTCGAAGTGATGGTGCAGCGGTGCCATGAGCAGGATGCGGCGGCCCTCGCCGTAACGCTTCCTGGTGTATTTGAAATAGCCGACCTGCAGCATCACCGACAGGGTTTCGGCGACGAAGACGCCGCCCATGATGAACAGCACGATTTCCTGGCGCGCCACCACCGCCACCGCGCCCAGTGCCGCACCCAGGGCGAGCGCACCGACGTCGCCCATGAATACTTCGGCCGGATAGGCGTTGAACCAGAGGAAGCCGAGGCCTGCCCCGGCCAGCGCGCCGCAGAACACCGTCAGTTCGCCTGATCCGGGGATATAGGGCAGCAACAGGTATTTGGAGAACACCGAATTGCCGGCAACGTAAGTGAAGATGCCGAGAGCCGCGCCGACCAGCACCGTCGGCATGATGGCAAGGCCGTCAAGGCCGTCGGTCAGGTTCACCGCATTGCTGCTGCCGACGATCACCAGGTAGGTCAGCAGGATGAAGCCGAACATGCCCAGCGGGTAAGTCACGGTCTTGAAGAAGGGCACGATCAGCGCGGTCTTCTGCGGCAGTTCCAGGGTGAAACCGCTGCTTACCCAGTCGAAGAAGAGTTGCACCACTTTTTCGTTGTTCGGTGCCGAAATCGAGAATGCCAGATAGATCGCCGCGACCAGACCGATCACCGATTGCCAGAAGAACTTGGTCCTGGCCGACAGCCCGTCCGGATTGCGGTAGACCACCTTGCGCCAGTCATCGACCCAGCCCACGGTACCGAAGCCGAATGTAACGATCAGCACGATCCAGATGAAGCGATTCGACAGGTCCGCCCACAGCAGCGTCGACACGCCGAGTGAAATCAGGATCAGGGCGCCGCCCATGGTCGGCGTGCCGGCCTTGATCAAATGCGTCTGCGGCCCGTCGTTGCGCACCGACTGGCCGATCTTCTTGGCCGTCAGCCAGCGGATCACCGCGGGACCGAAGACGAAGGAGATGGCCAGCGCCGTCATGGTCGCCAGCACGGCGCGCAGGGTGATGTAGCCGAAGACGTTGAAGGCGCGGAAATCCTTCGCGAGCCATTGGGCGAGTTCAAGCAGCATCCGGACTTCCTTCCTCTATGATCGCGTGGACGACGCGCTCCATGCGCATGAAGCGCGAGCCCTTGACCAGTACCGTGGCCTGCGGATCGAGTTCGGTCAGCAGCGCCTTGATCAAATCCTCGATGCGCTGAAAATGCCGGCCGCCGTCGCCGAAGTTCGCCGCCGCCGCCGCCGACAATTCACCCAGGCAGAACAGACGGTCGATGCCGTGGCTCTTGGCATACCCGCCGATCTCGTCGTGATACTGCCCGGCTGCGGCACCGGCTTCGCCCATGTCGCCCATGACCAGGATGCGCTTGCCGGGCACCGCGGCCAGCACATCGACGGCGGCGCGCATCGAATCCGGGTTGGCGTTGTAACTGTCGTCCACCACCGCGGTGCCATTGCGACCGCTGCGCCGCTGCAAACGTCCCTTTATGCCGGAAAATTGCTCCAGACCCTGCTTGACTGCCGCGCCCGTGGCGCCGGCCGCCAACGTTGCCGCAGCGGCGGCGCAGGCATTGCGGGCATTGTGGCTGCCCGGCACGGCGAGCATCAATATGATCTCACCTTGCGCTGTCGTCAGCCGCAATTCTCCGCCCAGACCATGGCCGGAGTAGCGGCCGCGCACGCCTGCAGTCTGATCGAGGCCGAAAGTCAGTTGCCGGCGCTCGCGCGACAACTCGCGCCAGATTTCGGCCTGCGCATCGTCGGCATTGAACACTGCGACGCCGTCGGCAGACAGACCGGCGAAGATTTCGCCTTTGGCCAGGGCCACGTTCTGTACCGAACCCAGGCCTTCCAGGTGCGCGCGCTGGGCGTTGTTCACCAGCGCCACGGTAGGCGCCGTGAGACGCGTCAGATAGTCGATTTCTCCCGCGTGGTTCATGCCCATTTCGATCACCGCGGCACGGTGCGAAGCACGCAGCTTGAGCAGGGTCAGCGGCAGGCCGATGTCGTTGTTGAGGTTGCCGGCGGTCGCCAGCACCGCATCGCCGCCGCCAAATTGCGCGCGAAGGATCGCAGCGCACATTTCCTTCACGGTGGTCTTGCCGTTGCTGCCGGTAACGCCGATCAGCGGAATCGTGAAGCGCCGCCGCCAGGCAGCGGCGAGTTGCCCCAGTGCAAGGCGCGTATCGTTCACCGCGATCAGCGGCAGGCCCGGATTGGCGTCTGCCCAGACGCGCTCGACCATCGCGCCGGCGGCGCCTTTGGCCAGCACCTCGCGCACGAAGTCGTGGCCGTCGAAGCGATCGCCCTTCAAGGCGACGAACAACATGCCCGGGGTCACGGAGCGCGAATCGGTGCCAACCTCGCCGAACTCCACATCCGGCCCCTGGTGCATCACGCCTATCGAAGCGCCGGCAGCGGAAAGTTTCATCATCGCCGTGCCCCCAGCGCCGACTTTGCGGCCTCGAGGTCGGAAAACGGCTGGCGGACACCAGCGATTTCCTGGTAAGCCTCGTGACCCTTGCCCGCCAGAAGAATCACATCGCGCGCGCCCGCCACAGCCACCGTCTCGGCAATTGCCCGCGCCCGGTCGGCCTGAACCTGGGGCGGCCGCCGCATGCTGGCGCGTATGGCATCGATGATGGCATACGGATTCTCGCTGCGCGGGTTGTCGCTGGTCAGCACCACCTGATCGGCCAGCGCGTCGGCAATCGCGCCCATCTGCGGGCGCTTGCCGGGATCGCGCTCACCGCCGCAACCGAACACGCAGAGCAGGCGACCGCCTCGCGCAACCGTCGCTTCGCGCAAAACGCCGAGCGCCTTTTCCAGCGCATCCGGCGTGTGAGCATAATCCACCACGACCAGCGGCTCACCGCTGCCGCCCAGCGCCTGCATGCGTCCCGGCGGCGGCCGGATGGCACGCAAGGCGCCGGCGATATCATCGAGACCTTCGTTGCGCGCCAGCAGCGCACCGACCACCGCGAGCAGATTGGCAGCATTGAAGCGGCCGACGACGGGCGCAGTGAAATGCACGCCGCGCAGATCGAACTCGATTCCCGCAGCACCCATGGCCAGATGTTCGGCACGCAGAATTTCATCGACGCAGGTGCCATCCGCCGCGCCCAGCGTATAGCCGATTGTGCGCAGGCGGCCCTTTAGGTTTATGGCGAGCGCGACTCCGAACGGGTCGTCGAGATTGAGTACCGCCGCGCCCAGGCCGGGGGCGGAGAACAGTTTCTCCTTGGCCGCCGCGTAGGCCGCCATCGTGCCGTGGTATTCGAGGTGGTCGCGCGTCAGGTTGGTAAAAATTGCGACATCGAAGTCCGCGCCGTTGACCCGGCCCTGGTCGAGTCCGATGGACGAAACCTCCATGGCGCAGGCTTGCGCACCATTCGCGACAAAGCCGGCAAGTGCCGCATGCAGGGTGATCGCATCCGGCGTGGTGTTCGGGCTTTCGTCAAGAGTGTCGAGGAAACCGTTGCCCAGCGTGCCGATCACGGCGCAGCGGTGCCGAAGGGAATCCATCGCCTGCGCGATCCACTGCGAGACCGAGGTCTTGCCGTTGGTGCCGGTGACGCCGGCAAGCCAGAGGTGCTCCGAGGGTCGGCCATAAACCAGGTGCGCGATCTCGCCTGAAAGCGCTGCCAGTCCGGCAACTTCGACAATCGCCGTATCATCGGCGCCGACTCCTGTGGCCGCGACCCCCGCCTCGGCGAGTACCGCCGCCGCGCCCTTCCCCATCGCCTGCGCGATGTAATCGCGGCCGTCGCAACGTATGCCGGGAAAGGCGACAAAGACATCGCCCGGCTGCACGCGTCGCGAGTCTGCCGTGATCCGTGTCGGCACGACGCCGCGTTGCCGGAGTTGATCGAGAACTGTCATCGCCTTGCTCACATCTCTTCCCGCACGGGCTCGATGCCGGTCAGAATCAGCGGCTTCAGCGGCGCATCGGGCGCCACGCCGAGTGTGCGCAGGCTGCCCGCCATCACCTGGGCAAACACCGGAGCCGCCACGTCGCCGCCGAAGTGCTTGCCGTTGGAAGGTTCGTCGATCATCACGGCGACGATCAGGCGCGGCTCGGAAGCCGGGGCGAAACCGACGAACGACGCTACATACTTGTTGGCGTAGGAACCACCTTCAATCTTGTGCGCCGTGCCGGTCTTGCCCGCCACGCGGTAACCCGGGATGTGCGCCTTGGGCGCGGTGCCGCCCGGCTGCACCGCCATCTCCAGCATGGTGCGGACTTCGCGCGCCGTCTGCGTCGAAAATATCTGCTTGCCGCCGAGCGGCGGCGCATCCAGTTTGGCCAGTGAAATCGGCACCAGGTCGCCATCGCGGGCGAAGACCTGATAGGCGCGCGCCAGCTGGATCAACGTGACCGAGATGCCATGTCCGTAGGCCATGGTGGCCTGCTCGATGGGCTTCCAGGTTTTGGCCGGACGCAAGCGACCACCGACTTCCCCCGGAAACCCCAGCTTCAGCGGTGCGCCGAAGCCGAGGCTGTCAAACATGGCCCACATCTCTTCGGGCTTCATCGACAGAGCCAGCTTGGCGGCGCCGATATTGGAGGACTTCTGGATCACCTGTGCCACGGTGAGGACGCCATGGACGTGGGCATCCGAGATCGTCGCCGAGCCGATGGTCATTTTCCCCGGCGCGGTCTGGATCGGCGTATCGGAGTGGAACCTGCCCGTTTCCAGCGCGAGTGCCGCGGTAAACGGCTTCATCGTCGAGCCGGGCTCGAAGCTGTCGGTCAGCGCCCGGTTGCGCAATTGCGCGCCGACCAGCTTGACGCGATTGTTCGGGTTGTAGGTCGGCAGATTCGCCAGGGCCAGGATTTCGCCGCTACGCGCGTCGAGCACCACCACGCCGCCTGCCTTGGCGCGGTTTTCCTCCAGCGCCTGCTTGAGATGACTGTAGGCCAGGTACTGCACCTTCGAGTCCAGCGCAAGCACGATGTCCTTGCCCTCCTGTGGCGGATTGACGCTCTGGACATCCTCGACCACGTTGCCACGGCGGTCCTTGATGACGCGACGCGAGCCCGGTTTGCCCGACAACTGGCTGTTGAACGCCAGTTCGATCCCTTCCTGGCCGGTATCCTCGACGCCGGTAAAGCCCACCATGTGTGCCATCACTTCGCCGGAAGGGTAGTAGCGCCGGTATTCGTTCTTCTGGTGGATGCCGGGAAGATTCAGCGCCGCGACCCGGTCCGCCTGGTCCGGCGGCAACTGGCGCTTGACGTAGACGAAATCGCTTTCGGAAGCGAGCTTGCGATTGACCTCGCGGACATCGATCTCGAGCAGGGCCGCCAGGTTGCGCGCCTGGGCCGGTGCCAGTTCCGCATCTTCCGGGATGGCCCAGATCGAGCGCACCGGCGTGGATACCGCGAGCACGTCGCCATGGCGGTCGGTAATGCGGCCGCGGGTGGCGGAAATGTCGATCACCCTCTCGAAGCGGGCGCGCCCCTTGTCGCCGAGAAACTCGTTGTTGAAGGCTTGCAGGTAGAGCGAGCGCCCGATCAGCGCGAGGAAGGAGCCGAGCAGCAGCATCAGGACCAGGCGCTGCCGCCAGGGCGGCAGCCGCTCCGAAAGCAGCGGACTCTTGCTGAACTTGACGGATTTCATCGCCGGCTCATTTCCCTGGATTCGCGTCGACGGAAATGATCTGCCCCGGCGCAGGCGGCTTCATGCCTAGTTTCGCGCGCGCGACCGCCGCCACGCGGACGTGGGCCGCGAGCGTGCTTTGCTCAAGCTGCAATTGCCCCCATTCCACATCCAGGTCACGCATGCGCTTTTGTCCGGCCTCGAGTTCAGTGAAGACTTTGCGCGCGCGATGGTTGGAGGCCACCACCAGCAGGGCGCAGACAAGGAGAATCAGTACCAGGAGGAGATTGAGGCGCGCCAATTAGTGACTCCCACCCCCCGGCCCCCGCCCGTGGGCGGGGGTGACGGTGGTTCGCCGCTTCGCGGCTCCATGTTTTTGGCTGGCCATGCCTTGGGACGGCCCGGCGGCAGGCCGGTCGCCCCCGTTTGCTGGCACTGGGCCAGAGGGATTGCCCACCTTCTGCGCCACGCGCAGCACGGCGCTGCGGCAGCGCGGGTTGGCGACGATTTCGGCCTCCGTCGGGAACATGGCCTTGCCCACCAGAGTCATCACTGGCGGCGGCAGATCGGCCGCGCGCACCGGGACACCTTTGGGCGGTTGCGGTGGATGCGCCGCATCACGCATGAAGCGCTTGACGATGCGATCTTCCAGCGAATGAAAGCTGATCACGGCCAGACGTCCTCCCGGTGCCAAACGTTCAACGGCCCGCGGCAGGGCTAACGACAGTTCCTCAAGCTCCCGATTGACGTGAATCCGTAGAGCCTGAAAAGTCCGCGTCGCCGGGTGCTGACCCGGTTCCCGCGTCCGGACGACTTGCGCCACGAGCGTGGCAAGCTGTCCTGTCCTTGAAATACCGTGCTCGCCCCGAGCAGCAACAAGCGCCTTTGCAATCGCATGAGCAAACCGTTCTTCGCCATAGTCTCTGATCACCCTTTCTAGTTCTGATTGCGATGCCCGCGCCAGAAACTCAGCGGCGGTCTCCCCCTGCGTCGTATCCATGCGCATGTCCAGCGGCGCATCGAAACGAAAGCTCATGCCCCGTTCGGGCGTATTCAGTTGCGGCGATGACACCCCTATGTCCAGCAGCACCCCGTCCACCTGCGTCACACCGAGTTTGTCCAGCACCGTGTCGAATTCGCTGAACGCTGCATGCGCCAGCGTGAAGCGCGGATCCTTGATCGAGGTGCCCGCGGCGATCGCCGCCGGATCGCGGTCGAGCGCGATCAGCCGTCCCTGGGGACCCAGTCCGGCGAGAATCGCCCGGCTGTGGCCGCCACGGCCGAAGGTCGCATCCAGGTAAATTCCGGCCGGCTGGATCGCCAGCGCTGCGACCGCCTCGGCGAGCAGCACGCTGACGTGAGTGTCGGCACTCACAGCGCAAGATTTTCCAGGCCCGGAGGCAGGAGTTTGTCGCCCACGGCAAAGATCGCGTCCTGCTGCGCCTGCCAACCGGCGGCCGACCAGATTTCGAAATGGCGTCCCTGGCCGATCAGCCAGATCTCCTTTTCCAGCCCCGCGTACTGGCGCAGGGAGGGGGATATCAGCAGGCGTCCGGCGCCGTCGAGTTCCACGTCTTCGGCAAAACCCACCAGCAGGCGCCGCACCATGGCGGAATCCACTTGCAGGCTGGGTGCGGCGAGGATCTGGGCGCGGATCGGCTCCCACGCGGGTTGCGGATAGAGCAACAGGCAGCGATGGGGATGGACGGTGACCACCAGACGGCCTTCACCGAGGGCCACGAGGGCGTCGCGGTGCCGGCTCGGCACCGCCATGCGGCCTTTGGCATCCAGATTCAGCGCCGTCGCACCCTGAAACATTCAATCTCCCCCCGTCCGGGAATCAGGCTCTTGGCGAGCCCGTATCTCCCACTAATCCCCACAAGAACCCACTTTATGACACTTTTTCATATGGGTCAAGCCGGAAAAGCCCTATTTTTCCAAATGCAACAAGGGCTTAGACGCAAGATGAGTGAATTTTTATTGAAATTTTATTCAATAAAATCAATATAGATAGCACTGATACTGAATGTGCTTTATGAGAAGTGGCGGCAGGATGGGCAATTTCCCGGCCAAAGTGATCGCCGCTCAGGCGGAAGCCGGTTGACCAACACCGGCGGCGCCGGTCAGGCGGCCCGATCTCCCATCTTCTCGCCGAGGCGAATCGGCCGCTGCGGCGACCAGTCGGGATTGAACGCCAGCGTGTGCTGCGGGAAGAGCATGACCACGGTCGAGCCGAGCAGGAAGCGGCCCATTTCGCTGCCCTGGCGGTAGCACAGGTCCTGCTCCTCGTAACGCCATTCGCGCAGGTGGCCGGGGCGCGGCGGATTCACCACGCCGTGCCACACCGTCGCCATGCTGCCGACGATGGTGGCACCGACCAGCACCATGACGAAAGGACCGGCCTCGCCCTCGAAAACGCAGACCACGCGCTCGTTGCGCGCGAACAGTCCCGGCACGCCGCGCGCCGTCACCGGATTCACCGAGAACAGGTCGCCCGGCACGTGGATCATGCGCGTCAACCGTCCGGCGCAGGGCATGTGAATGCGGTGGTAATCCCTGGGGCTGAGATACAGCGTGGCGAAGTGGCCGTTCTCGAATTGCGAAGTCAGCACGGCATCGCCGCCGACCAGCGCGGTCGTCGAATAGCTGTGGCCCTTGGCCTGGAAAATCTGGTCACGGTCGATGGCGCCGAACTGGCTGATCGCGCCGTCCACCGGACAGATGAAATCGGCTGCCGCCAACGGCCGAGCATCGGGCTTGAGCGGCCGCGTGAAGAACTCGTTGAAGCTCGCGTAACCGGCGATGTCCGGGTTGTCGGCCTCGGCCATGTTGACGCCGTAGCGACCGACGAACCAGCGGATCACGGAGGTGGTGAGCCCGCCGGCGCGGGCCGAGGCGAGTTTGCCTGCCAGCGCCGTGAGCGCCTGCTTCGGCAACAGATACTGGGCAAGGACGGCAAGGCGCTCGGACACGATGGCGTTCGGTGGGCGAAGCGGCGAATTATAGCGGCGCGACACCGGCCGCCGGATCCGCGCGCCGGCCTACTGCCGCTTGAGCAGCCAGGTCAGCACCGGCGGCGTGATCAGCGTGGTCAGGATGACCATCATCACGATGACCGAGAACATCGCCTCGGTCATGACACCGAGCTGCTTCCCGACCATGGCGAAGATGAGGCCCACCTCGCCGCGCGGCACCATGCCCCAGCCCACCAGCCA
>CAIZKA010000006.1 GCA_903933395.1 uncultured beta proteobacterium
CAAACACCAGCGCCGTGGGCAGCGCCATCATGGTCAGGCCGCCCCAGCCATAGACGCGGAGGGATGGCGTGAAGTAGGACAGGATTTCAATCAGTGCCAGGACTGACACGGCTGCGCCGAAAAGCAGGGATGCGGTCAAAGCCCTGTTCCTCTGGCGCCGGCGCTGGGCGAACTCCCATCCCGCGGCGAACAGCACGAAACACAGCGCAGTGTCCGGCGCCATGCGACCGGGATGCGATGTACCCACCGCGCCCGGCGGCTCGGGGAACAGCCACTGGTCGAAGCCGGGATTCCAGCCGAAGGCGTATTCGCCCAGCGAGAGCAGCCCGATCAAGCCGGCGAGCAAGGTGCCGAGGTGCCCCGCGCGCGACCAGGGAGTCGAGAAGCTGGCGGCCGCTGCCGATTCGTCGCCGTCGGGGATCGAGTGCGGGCACGAGAGCAGCACCGTAATGCCGGTCAGGAGGAAGGCGAGAGCCGTGTTGGGTTTCATCGATACCCAGTCCGGCAGGACGCTTTTCAGCGCGTTGATATCGAACGCCCAGCCGACCAGGACCAGCGCGCCGACGACAACCGCCAGAGCACCCGCCGCCACGACAAACATCCGCGTCGTCCGGGGCCCAGCGCCGGGTGCGCCGGTTACGGGATCCATGGCCGCGCTTTCACTTTTCAGTCTCCGCCTCCACTGCGCTCGGATAGCGCGGCGGCCGGCCAAGCTCGGCCAGCAGGTTGTTGACTTCTTGCTTCATGGCCATGACGCGCCCTTCGCGGCCAAGCGTCACCTGTTGCCAGCGGCGCAGCTCGTCGAGTTGTTTAGCCAGAGTTGCGGCCATCGCCTCTGCCCGGGTGCGCGTGGCGATCGTGTCTTCCATCAGGTTCAGTGTCGCCAGGCCGGCCTGGCGCTGGGCTTCGAAGGCCGCGGCCTGGACACCGGCTTGTTGGGCTACGTGCTCGCGTTCCCGGGCTTCAGCCTGCTTGCGCTCGGTGATGTCGCGCATGAAGGCGCTGAAGAAGACCATGCCGCCGGTTTCCCATGTCGTGAGGGAGAGTTCCAGCGGAAATTCGTTGCCGTCCCGGCGCAGCCCCGTGAGTTCAACCACTTTGCCGATCAGCCTGGGCTCAGCACCCGTCGCCATTCGCCGCATGCCCGCGGCATGCGGATCGCGGTAGCGTTGCGGCATCAGCTGAGCCAGCGGCTGCAGACTGACCTCGGCCGCCGCGTAACCGAACATGCGCTCGGCGCTGCGGTTCCAGCCCACGATCTTCCCCGCGCTGTCGCTGGTGACAATGGCATCTGTGGCGAACTCGGTCAACTGCCGGAACCGCGCCTCTTCATCGCGCAAGCGTTTTTCAGTGGCGACTCGCTCGAAGGCCTCCCGGTTCGATGCCAGCAGCGCCAACACGAGAACGATCAGGCTGAGCAGCATGCCGACCCAGGTCACCGCGTAAGCGAAGTTCGTCGCGCTCAGGTAGGCCAAACGGAACTCGCGGACAATTCTCCCCAGCTCAAGCTGCAGTTGGTCGATTTCTTCACGCAGAGTGCCGGTCAGTTGCGCGCCGTGACGGATCAGCTCGGGTGCAACGCCGGCCCCTGCTTGTCGCGCCGCCACCTCCCGGTCAAACCACTGCAGCGCTTCCACTGTCAGCGCCTCGACGTGGGCCAGCCGGGCCTGCTGCAGCGGGTCGGCGAGTCTGATCGAGCGCAGCGTCTGCAGGGTCTTCTGTGCCGCGGTTGCGGAGGAATCGTGGTCTGTCCGCATCTGTTCGTGGCCGGTGAGGACATAGCCACGAGCGCGGCTTTGGGCATCGTTCACCTGGTCGCCGAGGTTCTCGAGCGCATGCATCTCGGTTTCGAACTGCGCCGCGCTGTCGTTGATGCGAATCAGCAGATTCTGTACCCGCATCGTGGTGATGCCCACCATCACCAGCAACCCCAGTCCGACGGCATAGGCGAGCATAGTGCGTCCGCTCAGGATCCAGCCGGGGGGCAATTGCCGCCATGCGGTCAAGCATGACGCGGCACCCAGAGCGGCAAACAGGATCGCGGTATGCACCGCCATGACGGTCTTGCCCCACCAGCCGAAAGCGCCGAGGACGGGCGTGACGTAAGTCAGGAGGGCTGTCAGCGCCAGTATCGTTACCAGCGCGCCAAGAGCCATCGAAAGCAGCAGCGTCGGCGCAGTCTTGAGCCGGGTCCCGGCGATAGGCTCTGCGACCGCCAGCAGCAGGAAGCACAACGCGGTCTCCGGAGCCATCCGGCCCGGATTCGATGTGGCCAGGGCGCCGGCGGGTTCGGCGAACAGCCACTGGTCGACGCCGGGATTCCAGTTGAAAAAATATTCAGCCAGCGTCAGCAGGCCGATCAGGCCGGTCAGCCAGCGGCAGCCGCTGGCAAGGCGGTCAAGGTGGATCGAGAGTCGCGGGCCGAACCTTGCCGCCGGCAGTTCGGGCAGCTGCAGTGCGATTCCGATCAGGATGAAGGCGAGCGCCGTATTCGGTTTCATCGTGACCCAGACCGGCAGGATGCTCTTCAGCGCAGGAATATCGAACGCCCAGCCGGCGAGCACCACGACTCCCGCGACCACCGCGGCAGCGCTCGCCGCCGACACCAAAACCTTCGGCATCATCGATGGGTGACTGTCGCGAGTGTTTGTCACGGGATTCATGGCAGATCGTTCGGCGGCGCGTCGGCGAAGTCCAGTGCAAACGGCGGCGTCCGCCCGAGTTCGCGCGACAGCGCATTCACCTGTCGCTTGAGATCGATCATGGCCAGCTCGCGGTCGACGGCAGCCCGGTTGAAGCGCTCCAGCTCCTCGTTTCGTTGCAACAGTGCGGCCTCGGCGGATTTCCTGAGGCTGACGTCGGTCAGAGTGATGCGCACTGCCGTCCCGTCAGCGCCGACTCCTGCATGCCGGGAATCCAGCCGCGTCTGGAATACCGTTCCATCACCGCGTTGCACGGAAAGTTCCACGCTGCCTTTGCTGTCTGGCGCACTCACGTTCAGAAAATGCGTCATCCAGCGACTCTGGTCTTCGGCCGTGACCAGCGAGGTGAAGCGGCGGTGTAAAACATCCTTGCGCTTCATGCCGAACAGCGTCGCGGCGGTCAAGTTGATCTCGTCGATCGTGCCGTCAGCGGTGAGCGTCAGATAGCCGACCGGGGCGAAGTCGTACAGATCGACATAACGGTCGCGCGAGGCTTCCAGCTCGATCTGCTTCTGGCGCAAGGCCTCGTTCTGCATTTCCAGTTCGACCTGATGAACTTGCAGTTCGTGCAGCAGTTCGTCGATCGGACGTACCGGCATCTCGCCCCCCGGTGCATTGTCGATCTGTGTCTCGGCTGCCGCTCGCAGGCTTGGCTCGGCGTATTTCTTCTCGTCGGACGGGTTCATGTTGTTCCTTTTCGCGTCGCTTCCGAAACAGCATCAACTTGCGGTCACGGCACTTGCGTTGCCGCCTCCGGATAAAGCTCCGGCAGCAGGAACTGAAGCGCATCGAGCGGAAACGCGATCTGTATCGGCGCCTTGTGGCTGGTACTGGCCACCAGACCGATTTCGATCAGCCGCGACAGCAGGGCTCGCGCGGTGCGTTCGCCGAGGCCGGTCATTTGCTGAAATTCGCCGCGGGGCGTTGGCCCGGCCAGAAACAGGTGATGCAGGGGAACGATGGCTTCCGTGCGAATCGCTTTGTCGAGCGTCGAGCGGTAGGTGATCAGGGCGGCGATGCGCGCTTTCATTGCGTCGAGGTCAAGCATTCTGGCCATGAAATCGACCTGGTCGCCGGCGAGGGCAATGAACCAGTCGCAC
>CAIZKA010000007.1 GCA_903933395.1 uncultured beta proteobacterium
ATCGCCCAGGCGCTGGTGCCGCCGTCTTCGCGCACCCTGAAAGTCGGCGAGGCGCCGGTGGAGCTCAAGCTCGACCTGCGCAACTATGTCTACAACGGCCATGTGCAGTTGATCGCGGCGCGTCTGTGGCAGGGCCAGACCACCAATTTCCGCACGCCGGGCGGCGGCTTCGCGCCGGTGCTCACCGTGCCGCAGCCATGAAAGTTTTCGGCCTCGCCGGCTATTCCGGCTCGGGCAAGACCACGCTGCTGGAGGAGTTGATCCCGCGCCTGAATGCGGCCGGCCTGAAGGTGTCGCTGATCAAGCACGCCCATCATCGCTTCGACATCGACCAGCCGGGCAAGGATTCCTACCGCCTGCGCGAGGCCGGTTGCTCCGAGGTGCTGCTGGTGTCCGACCATCGCTGGGTGCTGATGCACGAGCTGCGCGGCGAGCCGGAACCTTCACTGGAGGAGCAGATCGCGCGCTTTTCCGAGTGCGACCTGGTGCTGGTCGAGGGCTTCAAGCACACGGCCATTCCCAAGCTGGAAGTGCATCGGCCCTCGGTGGGCAAGCCGCTGATCGCCGGCAGCGGGGCGGAGACCATCGTCGCCGTGGCGACGGATGAGCCGGATGCGCTGGCAGGGCTGACCGGCTTGCCGACGCTGAATTTGAACGATCGCGACGCCATCGCCGATTTCATATTGCGCCACATGGAGTTTCGCTGATGCGCACCAAGCTTGTTCTCCCCGCTTCAATGGCGGCGATGGCCAGGTTTGCTCTCCCCCCTTCAAGGGGGGAGTCGGAGGGGGGATGGGGCCATCGGCAAGTTGCGCTGATTCCACCCCATCCCCTCCCCGGCCCTCCCCTTGAAGGGGCGGGAGGATGGCGGGACCATGTGGCTCATCAGGAGGAGTTCGGCCATGCTTGATTTCGAAGATGCACTCGGCCGTCTGCTGGCCGGCGCGCACGCGGTGCGCGAGACGGAAACCGTGCCGACCCAGGCGGTAGCAGGGAGGGTGCTGGCGCAGGGCCTGCGCTCGACCATCGACGTGCCGCCGCTGGACAATACCTCGATGGACGGCTACGCGCTGCGCTGCGCTGATATCCCCGCCTCGGGCACGCGCCTCGCCGTGGCCCAGCGCATCCCCGCCGGCAGCGTCGGCCATGTGCTGGCGCCGGGCACCGCGGCGCGCATCTTCACCGGCGCGCCCTTGCCGGCGGGCGCCGATGCCGTGGTGATGCAGGAACTGTGCGCCATCGACGGCGGCACCGTGACGGTGAATCACGTGCCGCACATGGGCGAGTGGATACGCCGCCGTGGCGAGGACATCGCGGCGGGCAGCGAGGTGCTCGCCGCCGGCACGCGTCTCACCGCCGCGCATGTCGGCGTCGCCGCCTCGGTCGGCGCGGCGCAGCTCACGGTGTTCCGCCGCCTGCGCGTGGCGCTGTTTTCGACCGGCGACGAACTGGCCATGCCCGGCGAGCCGCTCAAGCCCGGCGGGATCTACAACTCGAACCGCTACACCCTGCGCGCGCTGCTCGAAGGCCTGGGCTGCGAGGTGGCTGATCTCGGCATCGTGCCCGACTCGCGCGAGGCGACGCGGGCGGCACTGCGCCTTGCTGCGGCCGGCAACGACCTGATCCTGACCAGCGGCGGCGTCTCGGTCGGCGAGGAGGACCACGTCAAGCCGGCGGTCGAGGCGGAGGGCGCGCTCGACCTGTGGAAGATCGCCATCAAGCCGGGCAAGCCGCTGGCTTTCGGCAACGTGCGCCGGGGAGTCGGCGCTGGCAACACGGCAACTGAGACGGCGGCCTTCATCGGCCTGCCGGGAAATCCGGTGTCGAGCTTCGTCACCTTCCTCATGCTGGTGCGGCCCTTCATCCTCAAGGCGCAGGGCGCATCGATCGTGGCGCCGCGCGCACAGCAGATGCGCGCCGATTTCGATTGCAAGGGCGATCCGCGCCGCGAGTTCCTGCGCGCCCGGATCAATGCCGGGGGCGGGCTGGAATTGTTCCCCAACCAGAGTTCCGGCGTGCTGACCTCCTGCACCTGGGCCGACGGCCTGATCGACAATCCGCCGCGGCAGGCCATCGCCCGCGGCAACATGGTGCGTTTCCTGCCGTTTGGCGAGCTGCTATAGTGAAATTTGGGTCATCCCGGCGCAGGCCGGGATCCAGTGATCGCCAAACACCTGGATTCCCGCGTTCGCGGGAATGACGGTTTCCAATGTCTTGTGTTTCTTTTTGCCGATGAATGTAAAAATCCTTTTCTTTGCCGGCTTGCGCGAGGCGCTGGGCACGGCTTCGGAATCGCTGGCCCTGCCGGCTGGCGTCGTCACGGTCGGTGCGCTGCGCGACCAACTGGCGGCGCGCGGCGAACCCTGGGTGGCGCTGGCAAACATGAAGAACCTGCGCGTCGCGGTGAACCAGCAGATGGTCGGCCTCGACGCACCGCTCAAGGCGGGCGATGAGGTCGCTTTCTTTCCGCCGGTGACCGGAGGCTGAGATGAGCGTCAGCGTGCAGGAAGCCGACTTCGACGCGGGCGCGGAAATCGCGGCGCTGTCGGCCGGACGCGAGGATGTCGGGGCGGTCGCCAGCTTTGTCGGGCTGGTGCGCGCCGACAAGCAGGCAGAGAAAGTCGGCGCTGGCGACACGGCGCCGGTGCAGGCGATGACCCTGGAGCACTATCCCGGCATGACCGAAAAGGCGCTCGAAGCCATCGCCGCCGAGGCGCGCGGGCGCTGGGACATCTTCGGCGTGCGCGTCATCCATCGCGTCGGCCGCCTGCTTCCGGGCGACCGCATCGTCTTGGTCGCGGTCGCCTCGGCCCACCGCGGCGAGGCCTTCGCCGCCTGCGAATTCATCATGGACTACCTGAAGACCCGTGCGCCCTTCTGGAAGAAGGAAGAAACCGCCGCCGGCGGACGTTGGGTCGATGCCCGCGAAAGCGACGACCATGCCGCGGGACGCTGGGAACGGGACTGATCCTCTGGATACCGTCCCTGCATTCCGCGGGGACAAAAAAAACGGCTGACCGCTTGCGCGGCCAGCCGTTCGGAGCTCCTCCTCCGGGATTGTTACTTGCGCTTGGCGGTCGTTTTCTTGACGGCGTCGCCGACGCTGCTCATGGCGGCGGTCGAGGCCTTGGTGATCTGCTCGAAGGCCTG
Source organism: uncultured beta proteobacterium (assembly GCA_903933395.1). Taxonomy (GTDB): domain Bacteria; phylum Pseudomonadota; class Gammaproteobacteria; order Burkholderiales; family Rhodocyclaceae; genus Sulfuritalea. The sequence goes on from CAIZKA010000007.1 coordinate 3,151, forward strand.
GTTGGCGGTGGCGATGGCCTGCTGGAAGGATTCCATCATGTTCGGCGTCTGGCCGGGAAGGGTCTTCATGAAGGTCTGCAGCGACTCGGTCATGTCCTGGCTGCCGGTGGCGAGCTGCTCGGTGACCAGGCGCGCGAATTCGGCGCGGGCTTCATTGCTGATCTCGGCGATCTGCTGTGCCGCGGCGACCATGCGCTGCGTGGTTTCCTGGGCGTACTCGGTGCGCAGCTGCAACGCGGTCTGCGGGTCGCGCGCGGTGGTCAGCGCCTTGGCGTTCTCAACGCCGCTCTGAAACATCTCTTTGGCCAGTGAGGATTGCAGCGCCATTATGCGCTGTGAATTTTCCATCGAAAGCTGAGCCATGCGCATGGCAGCTTCCATGTTCTTGCGGTGCAACTCGCTGAATTGCTCGATCTTCGCTACCATGGTGATTCTCCTGTGAGTTATGCAAAAACTCAATGTACCACCAATAGCTTACGTATCTCTGACCTGGATCAAGCCGTCATGAATTTACGCCAACGCTTGTTGTGGACACCGGCGTGACCGATACTAAACCCGCCCGGATCCTGTTACGAGGAATAACCCATGAAAATGCTCGGAATCGCGCTGGTGCTGTTGGTGGCGCTGGAACACCTGTATTTCCTTTACCTCGAAATGTTCCTGTGGACCAAACCCAAGGGGCTGAAGACCTTCGGCAACACGGCACAGAAGGCCGAGGATTCGAAGGTGCTGGCGGCCAACCAGGGCCTCTACAACGGCTTTCTCGCCGCCGGATTGCTGTGGGGGCTG
>CAIZKA010000008.1 GCA_903933395.1 uncultured beta proteobacterium
CATGCACTTCATGCTGCAGAAGGAAGTCGTGGATCGCATGGTGGCGGCCCCCGGCAGCAAAGATTTCGGCCGGCTCTCGGTAATGCTGCAGTACCACTACCACATGGAGCGGCTGTTCATCGTGCCGCCCGGCGCCTTCAACCCGCCGCCCAAGGTCGACTCGGCCATCGTGCGCATGATTCCGGTCGACTTGCAAAAAGTCGGCGCTGGCGGCACGGCGACCGATGCGGCACTCTTCGCCAAAGTGGTTACCGCGGCATTTTCGCAGCGGCGCAAGATGCTGCGCAACACCTTGCGCGACTACATCAGCGAGGCCGCGCTCGCCGCGCTGGGCATCACGCCCACAGCACGCGCCGAAGACATCGCCGTGGCGGATTACGTGCGCCTCGCCAATACGCTGGCCGACCTTGGCCGTCACTGACCCGCAAGCCCGAACCATCGCCATCATCGGCGGCGGCCCGGCCGGCCTCATGGCCGCCGAGGTGCTGAGCGCCGCCGGGCAGCGAGTCGAGGTCTTCGACGCCATGCCGTCGGTGGCGCGCAAGTTCCTGCTGGCCGGCCGCGGCGGGCTCAACCTGACCCACTCCGAGGCTCCCGACACCTTCGTCTCGCGCTATGGCACACGCCGCGCCGAGGTCGGCGCCTGGCTCGATGAATTCGGTCCGCAGCAACTGCGCGACTGGACGCATGAACTCGGCATCACCACCTTCGTTGGCAGTTCCGGCCGCGTCTTCCCGCAGGAAATGAAAGCCGCACCGCTGCTGCGTGCCTGGCTGCACCGGCTGCGCGCCGCGGGCGTGACCTTCCATGCGCGCCATCGCTGGCTGGGCTGGGCTGATGACGGCGCGCTGCGTTTTTCCACGCCGGCGGGCGAATCAAGAGTCGGCGCCGACGCCACGGTGCTGGCGCTGGGCGGCGGCAGCTGGGCGAAACTGGGTTCGGACGGCGCCTGGGTGCCGCTGCTGGCGGCGCGCGGCATCACGGTGCAAAGCCTGCGCCCGGCCAACTGCGGCTTCAACGTGGCGTGGAGCGATCACCTGCGCCAAGGCTTCGCCGGCACGCCGGTCAAGAACGTCAGCGCGACCTGCATCGCGCCGGACGGAACGGTGGCGAAGCACGACGGCGAATTCCTCGTCACGGAACATGGCGTCGAGGGCAATCTGGTCTATGCGCTGTCGGCGCCGCTGCGCGACGCCATCGAAAGCGCCGGCAGCGCGAAACTGCACGTCGACCTTGCGCCGGGACGCGAGCTGCGGCGTCTCACGGAAGACCTGATGCAGCCGCGCGGCCGGGATTCGCTGTCCAACCACTTGCGCCGGCGTGCCGGCATCAGCGGCGTCAAGGCGGCGCTGCTCCACGAATATGCGGCGCCGGCCGAACTCGCCGCACCGGAGCGGCTCGCCGCACTGATCAAGTCGCTGCCGCTGCGCCTGGTTTCGCTGCGCCCGCTCGATGAAGCCATCAGCAGCGCCGGCGGCGTCGACTTCGCCGCGCTCGACGCAAACCTGATGCTGAAGGCATTGCCCGGCACGTTCTGCGCCGGAGAAATGCTCGACTGGGAAGCGCCGACAGGCGGCTACCTGCTCACTGCCTGCTTTGCCAGCGGCCGCACCGCGGCGCGCGGCGTACTGCGCTGGCTGAAACGGGCGCAGCCGGCCTTAGCCGGCCCGCTCCCGGACAGATGAAGCGTCAGGCCTGCTTCTTCACCGCACAGGTGCTGAAACCGAACATCGCATACGGCGGGCACCAGCCGATCGCTCCGGTCGCCAGGGGCACCACGCCGATCCACGCCCACACCGGGCCACCCATGGCGGCCCAGCCAACCAGTCCGAGACCTGCAGCAATACGAATGACGCGGTCGATGCCGCCAACGTTCAATTTCATGGTGTTCTCCTTTGGGGGTTGTGCAACAGTGGCCGCATTAAATCAGCATTCCCCGCGCCTGACTGTAACCTAAGTCACAGAGGAAACTTTGCGCAGACCCGCGGCGTTGAGCACCTCGACCTGCTCGCGGCCGAGCTTCACCAGGCCCTGCTCGGCGAAGCCCTTCAGCAGGCGGCTGACCATTTCGCGCACGCTGCCCAGCTCATCCGCCAGTTGCTGGTGCGTGGCATGCACCACGCGGCCCTTGCCCAGCAGCAATGCCGCCAGGCGCTGGTCGAGCTTGCGGAAAGCCACCTCTTCGACCAGTTGCATCAGCTCGGCCATCCGCTCGGAGAACAGCGCGAAGACGAAATCGCGAAACACCGCTTCGCCCAGCATCTCGTCGAACAACGGGCGCGGCAGCAAGGCCAGCGTGGTCGGGCCTTCCGCAACGCCGCGCGCATTGTAGTCGGCGTGGCCGAGCAGGCAACTTGAGCTGATGATGCAGCTCTCGCCTGCCACCACACGGTACAGCGGCAGTTCGCGCCCGCCGGCGCTCTGCTTGGCGACGCGGATCGCGCCCGCAAGCACGAAGGGAAAGCCGCGGCAGGGCTGATGCTCATCGAAAACCACGGCACCGGCAGGCACCGACAGCGTCTGCAGGGCCTCGACGATGCGCCCAAGAAGTGCGGCAGGCAGCTTTGCCAGCACCGGATAGAGAGCGCTCAGATCGGCCGCGTTCATCGCGACGGAAGATCGACCGTCGCCATCACCGGCGCGTGGTCTGAAGGCCGTTCCAGCTTGCGCGGCGCCTTGTCGATGACGCAGGCGCGGCAGCCCGCGGCGAGCGGCTTTGATAACAGGATATGGTCGATGCGCAAGCCGCGATTGAGGCGAAAGCCCATCTGCCGGTAATCCCACCAGGAATAGAGCTTGGGCGGCTGCTCGAAGAGGCGGAAGGCATCGGCCAGGCCCAGCCCGACAAACTCGCGGAAGGCCGCGCGCTCGGGCTCGCTGCACAGGATCTGGTCCTTCCACGCCACCGGGTCATGCACGTCGCGATCGTCCGGCGCGATGTTGAAGTCGCCGAGCAGGACCAGTTGCGGGAAGCGCTGCAATTCCCCGCGCAGGTAGCCGGTCAGCGCCTCCAGCCAGCGCAGCTTGTAGGCGTATTTGTCGCTGCCGACTTCCTGGCCGTTGGGGATGTAGGCGCAGACGATGCGCAGGCCATTGACCGTGGCCGCAAGCACGCGCTTCTGCTCGTCCACAAAATCGGGGATGTCGAATCGGACGTCCTCCAGCGTGCCGCGCGCGAGGATAGCGACGCCGTTATAGGTCTTCTGCCCGTTATGCGCGGCATGGTAGCCGGCCGCCTCCAGCTCGGCATAGGGGAAGACCTTGTCCTCCATCTTGGTTTCCTGCAGGCAGAGAACGTCCGCCTGCGTCGCGGCCAGCCAGTCGAGCACATGCGGCAGGCGCACCTTCAGCGAATTCACGTTCCACGTGGCGATCTTCATGCGGCGATGATACCCGAGCGAACCCGTTGTCTATAATCAAAGCGAAGGCCCAGCCAATCCACCAAGCGGAGGTGCGCCATGTTCGATTCGCCGATTGAAGCCTGCCCGGTATGTGGTCAGATCGTGACGCTTGATCAGACCCAGAAGGAATGCGCCCGCGAGCACCATTGCGACAGCGATACCGAATGCCCCTTACAAAGATTCTTTACGGGACTGGATTTCAGCGCCGTTCTGCCCAAGGCAGGCCTGCGCGAAAAGGGTTACTGAGCGCCCGGCCAGGAGTCGGCGCCGGCGCTACGGCGAAAGAACCTCACCCCCGACTTCAGAACGCTTCCGGCAGTGTTTTCTGGATTCCGGCGTGCGCCGGAATGACGGCCTTGTCATTCCAGGCTTGACCCGGAATCCAGGAATCCCATGGATCACGGCAACAATTTCCTGTGGCCTGTTCAAACTACTGCCAGTTCGCCGCAATGACCGGCGCCAGCGTGTCCTGATACGCCGGCGGCAGCGTGGTCTGGCCGGCAGCCGGGGGCGCAAAAGCCGCCATCGCCTGCACCAGGTTCTCGACCTGACTGTCGAGCAACAGCTTGCCATCCGCGGTGCGGAACTGCTCAACGTGGTACTGCTCGCCGAGGTACCAGTTCTGCACGGTCAGCTTGTCCGTCGTGCCGATGATGCCGGCCTCCAGATTGCGTCCGACATGCCTCAACCAAATCTGGTCGGCACCGATCCCGGCAAGGAACTGCGCCACGTCGGTGTTGCCGGCAGTAGCATCGTTCTCCACAACGGTGTCGGCGCCATCATCCCGTCCCAGGCGGTAGGTATCGTTCCCCTGCCCGCCCGCCAGCCTGTCATTGCCCGCCCCGCCGTCCAGCGTGTCGTCGCCGGCGATGCCGTTCAGGGTATCGTTGCCCTCCCCA
>CAIZKA010000009.1 GCA_903933395.1 uncultured beta proteobacterium
GGGCCGCTGTGCGGCAACTCGACCAGCGTGTAGTTGCGGAACTCGTGCGTGTCGCGGAAATAGGCCAGCCTGTCTTCCGTGCAATCGCCACCCTTGAGCGCGGCGGCCAGCTGGTAGAGCAGGCGCGCCTGGCCGATCAGGTCGAGGCTGACGTTGGACAGGGCGATGTCCTCTTCGAGGATCGGTCCGTGCCCGCACCACTCGGCATTGCGCTGGCCGAGGACCAGGGCATTGTCGGCGAGGTGCAGCAGGTAGTCGACGGCGGCGCCCATCACATGTGTCCCACTTCGTCGGGGATCTCGTAGAAGGTCGGGTGACGGTAGATCTTGTCCGCCGCCGGGTCGAACAGCTCGCCCTTCTCATCGGGGTTGCTGGCGGTGATCGACTTCGACTCGACGACCCAGATGCTGACGCCTTCCTGGCGCCGGGTATACACATCGCGCGCCATGTCCAGCGCCTGCGCGGCGTCGGCGGCATGCAGGCTGCCGCAATGCTTGTGCTCGAGGCCCTGCTTGCTGCGCACGAAAACTTCCCACAGCGGCCATTCCTTCAATTCGGTGCTCATGCTGCCTCCTTCCTGCTGCGTTCCTGTTGCTTGCGGGCGTAAGCCAGGGAGGCTTCGCGCACCCACTGGCCGTTGTTGTGGGCCTTGACGCGGGTCGCCAGGCGTTCCTTGTTGCAGGGGCCGTTGCCGTTGACGGTCGCCCAGAATTCGTCCCAGTCGATCCGCCCGTAGTCGTGGTGCTGGCGCTCCTCGTTCCACTTGAGGTCCGGGTCGGGCAGCGTCACGCCGAGCACGCGCGCCTGCGGCACGGTGGCATCGACGAACTTCTGCCGCAGCTCATCGTTGCTCACGCGCTTGATGCCCCAGCGCATGCCCTGGGCGCTGTTCGGGCTGTCGGCATCGGGCGGCCCGAACATGGCGAGGCACTTCCACCACCAGCGGTTCACCGCATCCTGGACCATCGCCTTCTGTTCTTCCGTGCCGGTCATCATCACCAGCAGGGCCTCGTAGCCCTGGCGCTGGTGGAAGGATTCCTCCTTGCACACGCGCACCATGGCGCGGGCGTAGGGGCCGTAGGAGCAGCGGCAGAGCGGCACCTGGTTCATGATCGCGGCGCCGTCGACCAGCCAGCCGATGACGCCGACGTCGGCCCAGGTCAGCGTCGGGTAGTTGAAGATCGACGAATACTTGGCCTTGCCCGAGTGCAGTCCCTCCAGCAACTGGTCGCGGCTGGTGCCCAGCGTCTCGGCGGCGGAGTAGAGGTAAAGGCCGTGGCCGCCCTCGTCCTGCACCTTGGCGATCAGGATGGCCTTGCGCTTGAGGCTCGGCGCGCGCGAGATCCAGTTGCCCTCGGGCAGCATGCCGACGATCTCGCTGTGCGCGTGCTGGCTGATCTGGCGCACCAGCGTCCGGCGGTAGGCATCCGGCATCCAGTCCTGCGGCTCGATGCGGCCGTCGGCGTCGATGCGGTTGTCGAAACGCTGCTGCAGTTGCGCTTCCTCGACCGTGCGCAGCGCGGACTTGTCGCCGCCCTCGTCGCGCATGGTGTCCATGGCTTGCGTGTACATGGTCTGCTTCCTTCTGGCTGCTGCCGTTGCGGGATCGCTTGCCGGTTGCGGCCTGCCGGCTGCCCGGAAAGGCCTCGTCAAACGTGATACATTTTTTGGATATTGTAGAAAGTGTATTGTATCGCTTTTGCTTTGTCAATTGAAATCTAAAGCACCGCCTGCGCCGGCCGGCGCAGCGGAATTCCAACCGCGCCGAAGGGCGCCCGCCGTCAGACGCGCAGGATGCGCAGCATCGGCGAATTCTGCGCGGCGTCGTCGCTGAAACCGGCGACGAGCAGCACGTTGCGACCGGTGCGGGTGAGTTCGCAACTGCGCGCTACCCGGCCGCACAGTTTTTCCCAGTCGCCGTATTCGGACTCCGTCGCCGTCATGGGCACGATGCCCCAGTTCAGGCTCAGGCGCCGGCACACCGCGGGATCGGTGGACACCGCGACCAGGGGGGCCGTCGGCCGGCAGGAGCAGATTACCCGCGCCGTGGTGCCGCTCAGGGTCGGGATGATGATGCCCTGCAGCTTGAGGTCGTGCGCCAGCGTGGCGGCGGCACCGGCGACGCCATCGCGCAGGCTCATGTCGGCTTCTCCCGGCTCCGCCGCGGCGAGGAAACTGCCCTGCCGCCACTGGTAGCCCTCGGCCTCGCGCAGCACCCGGTCCATCATCTCGACCGCGCGGATCGGATACATGCCGCTCGCCGTCTCGGCCGACAGCATCACCGCATCGGTTCCGCTCA
>CAIZKA010000010.1 GCA_903933395.1 uncultured beta proteobacterium
CCGGTGACCGAAATGATCACGGGCCTCGACCTGGTCGAGTGGCAGTTGAAAGTCGGCGCCGGCGAGACGCTGCCTCTGCGCCAGGAGCAGCTGGCGATCCGCGGCCATGCGCTGGAAGCGCGGATCTATGCCGAGGATCCCGACAAGGGTTTCCTGCCCTCCATCGGCAAGTTGATCCACCTCGCACCGCCGGCGGAGACCCTCCACGTCCGCGTCGATACCGGCGTCGAACAGGACGACGAGATTTCGCCGCACTACGACCCGATGATCGCCAAGCTGATCGTCTGGGACGAAACCCGGGAACGGGCGCTTGCACGCATGCTGCAGGCGCTGGCCGATTATCGCGTGGTGGGGGTGTCGAACAACATCGGCTTTCTCTCGCGCCTCGTCGCCTGTCCGGCCTTTGCCCAGGCCGACCTCGATACCGGGCTGATCGAGCGCGAGCGTGCCTTCCTCTTTCCCGAAAGCACCGAGCCGCCGGCCGAAGCCTGGCTGGTCGCGGCGCTGGCCGAATTGATCCATGACCGGCAATACGCCGCCGCAGAGGCGGTCGAGAGTCGCGATCCGTTTTCGCCCTGGCATGCGCGTGACGGCTGGCGCATGAACGGCAACGCGCGGCGCGAAATCCGGCTACGCACCGGAGAAACCGAAAAGGCGGTGAATGCCGGCTATGCCGGCGACAGCTTCGTGCTCGAATTCGAAGGCAAGACCGTCACGGCCGCAGGGCGCTTCACCGGCAGCAGCGAACTGCGCGTCGACCTGGGCGGCCGTCGCATCAATGTCACCGTGGTTTCCGCCAACGAGAAGCGCCATGTCTTCATCGACGGGGTTTCCTTCGTCTTTGCCGCCATCGATCCGCTGTTCCACGCCGGCAGCGGCGGCGGCGCCGAGGGCGGCCTGACGGCGCCGATGCCGGGCAAGGTGATCGCGCTGATTGCCCCTGTAGGCAGCAAGGTCGAAAAGGGCGCGCCACTCCTGATCCTCGAGGCCATGAAGATGGAGCACACGATTGCGGCACCCGTGGCCGGGACCGTCAAGGCGTTTCATTTCAATGTCGGCGAACAGGTCAGCGATGGCGCCGAACTAGTAGAATTCGAGGTCGAAAAGAAATAGGCTTCAAGCTCGTGGCAGCAAGTTCCATCCGCGGAAAATAAAACACGCGAAAGGCGAATTGAAGGCCCGCCCCTCCCATCAGCCCACGGCAGGCTTTGCACAGCCTGCCGGCTACGACGGCGCGAAGCAGTGCTTCGCGAAACCCCGTCTCCGCCCCCTCGCGGGAAGGCTTCTGGTCGGCTCGCTACGCTCGATATCACCAGTCGCTCCGAATGACTAGCTTCACGTTAAAGCACACATGACCCTCCCCAGCAAAGTACGCATCGTCGAAGTCGGTCCGCGCGACGGGCTGCAGAACGAGAAGACGCCGGTTTCAAGCAAGGTCAAGGTCGAACTGATCCGGCGCCTGGGCGCCGCGGGACTCAAGAGCATCGAGGCCACGGCCTTCGTCTCGCCGAAGTGGGTGCCGCAGATGGCGGACAACGCCGAGGTCTTCGCCGCCATCGAAAAGCGGCCCGACGTCAGCTATCCGGTGCTGACGCCCAACATGAAGGGCTTCGAGGCGGCGCTTGCCGCCGGCGCGAAGGAGGTCGCGGTGTTCGGTGCCGCTTCCGAATCCTTTTCGCAGAAGAACATCAACTGCTCCATCGCCGAATCGCTCGAGCGCTTCCGTCCCATCGTCGAGGCGGCCAAGGCCGCCGACGTCAGGGTGCGCGGCTATGTGTCCTGCGTACTGGGCTGCCCCTACGAAGGTGAAGTGATGCCGCTGGCCGTCGCCGACGTGGCGCAGGCGCTGATCGACATGGGCTGCTACGAAGTCAGTCTCGGCGACACCATCGGCGCCGGCACGCCGGAGCGCACCAAGGACATGATCGAAGCCGTGGCGCGGCGCATTCCGCTGAAGAAGATCGCCGGCCACTATCACGACACCTACGGCATGGCCACCGCCAACATCTACGCCTCGCTGCAGATGGGCATCGGCATTTTCGACAGTTCGGTGGCCGGCCTCGGCGGCTGTCCCTATGCAGCGGGCGCTTCCGGCAATGTCGCGACCGAGGACGTGGTCTGGCTGTTGCGCGGCCTGGGCATCGATACCGGCATCGATCTCG
>CAIZKA010000011.1 GCA_903933395.1 uncultured beta proteobacterium
CCGGTGGCGTGGACGCCAATGCCGGAACGACGGGCCTGACGCATGGCATCACCGGTCTCAGCAACGGCACGGCCTATACCTTCACGGTCACGGCGACCAACGCCATCGGTGTGAGCGCCGCCTCGGTAGCGTCCAACAGCGTCACTCCGGCAAGCCTCCCCGGGGCGCCAACAATCACAAGCACGGGCCCTGGTGCTGCCGGCGAACTCGTTGTTAGCTTTACCGTACCGGCGAATGGAGGCAGCCCAATAGTTGGCTATATGGCGATGTGCGATACCGTTCCCCCAGGCTCTGCTTCCGCGCCAACCTTTGGGCCCTCTTCTCCGCTAACGGTCACGGGATTAACGTCCGCTACGAGCTATGTGTGCTCAGTCTCTGCAACAAACGGGGTTGGGTCAGGGCCGTTCGGACTTGGCACGCTCACTAGTGCGCCATGATTCGCCGAATCAAAGGATAGGCACAGAAAATCTCCCGATGATGCGTAAGACTATTTTTCTGCTACTGGCTCTTGTGAGCGCTAACGCGGCGGCGGAGGAATGGTTGTGCATTGCCGACTTGTTTGCCGGCTTCACGTTCGAAAAAGGAAAATGGAAGGCCGCTTCCGGCACTCATCGGCAGAAATATGTGCTTGGCATGGCCACGGAAAATGAAATCAGGACGGCCCGTCTTCTCAAGAAAAACCCGCCGGTATGGGTCGTCAGGAAATTCGGCGAGAACTACGGAATGTCCTGCGGTGACTTCAACGAGCAGGACATGCTCTTGTGCCACGATGTGCAGGACTTCAGCTTCAACAGGCAAACCGGGCGATTTCTTTACATCTACCCGGGCGGATATTCCGGTGTTTCGTCAAGTGAGATCGGCACAAAAAAGGAAAGCGCCGACGCGCCCCGGATGATGATCGGCAAGTGCCATCCAATGGCGCCCGTCAATGCATGACCGCGGCCGCAAGGACGCCGGTCACGAATGTTGACCATCCTGTTGGCAGGGCGCAGGATGTGACCGGCATCCGAACCATGGTGGTGCCGTCACTACTCGAAGCGGTTTCTGACCTGCCGGAGCAATCAAATGAAAAACCTTCTCTGCGCGTTGTTGGCCATGGCAAGCCCATTGCTGATGAATTCAGCGAATGCGCGTGGCTGTGCGAAAAACAGTATGGGCGAAGTGATTTGTGCGCCGCCCGGCGGCGGCGCTGCGATAAATAGCATGGGGCAGGTTGTCACCGGGCGAGGCGGGTGCGCCAGAAACAATATGGGCCAGGTAGTCTGCTCTGATGTGCCCGGAAGCGGCGCTGCCGTCACCGGCATGGGGCGGGTTCTTACCGGCCCCGGGGAATGCGTTACCAATAGCATGGGCCAGGTGATGTGCTCCGCGCTGCCGCTGGGTGGCGCGGCGATCAACGGCATGGGGCAGGCCGTGTGCGCCGGAGGGTGTGTCCCCGGCGCGGAAGTCCCTGGCGAATAGCGGGGAAGGGTGGGATCAAGCGCCCTCCCCTTCAAGGGGAGGGTTGGGGGGGGATGGGGCGCCTCCGGCCTTCAATTGAATCAAATGCCACCCGCTGGAGCGGCAGGTTCGCTCCGACAACGGCCGACGCTGCGCTTGTCCGCATGGACGCAACATTTGCAGGTTTTTGATACGAGCAAACGCAAAGGTCTTTAGCTTGCCGCCATAGCGGGCTGCCTCGCGCTTAGATTTGCTTAGATTCGCGCGCGAATTTGCACCTAGGCTTGGGCAATCGAATGGATTGTCTTGCCGCAGCTATCTGCACCCCCATGAAAAACCCTCTCATTGCCCCCCTCTTGCTGGCGCTGGCCGTGCCTGTGACATCCGTCAGCCTGGCCCAAACCCCACCCGACGCCGGCGCCCTGCAGCAGCAGATCGAACGCGAACGGAGCCAACAGCTGCCCCGGCGCATCGCCCCCGACAAACCGGCCACCCCTGCCGCCCTGCCGCCCGTGGCCGGCATCGTCGTCACCGTCAAGCAGTTCCGCTTCGCCGGCAACACCCTGCTCAGCGCGGAGCAACTCGCGCCCGCCGTCGCCCCCTTCCTCGACCGGCCGCTGGACTACAACCAGTTGCAGGCAGCGGCCGCCGCCGTCGCCGAAACCTACCGCGCCGCCGGCTGGGTGGTGCGCGCTTATCTCCCGCAGCAGGACATCCAGGACGGCATCGTCACCCTCCAGATCGTTGAAGCCGTCTTCGGCGGCGTCAAGCTCGAAGGCCGTGCCACACGGGTCGCCAGCGAACAGCTGCTGCGCAACGTCAGTGCCCAACAA
>CAIZKA010000012.1 GCA_903933395.1 uncultured beta proteobacterium
CTCGACGCTGACCTCGCGCTCCGACGTCGATATTTCGCGCGAGTTCGTCTTCCGCCATTCCGGGCGCCGCTACCACGGTGTGCCGATCATCGCCGCCAACATGGATACCGTCGGAACCTTCGAGATGGCGCGGGCGCTGGGTCGGCACCAACTGGCGACGGCGCTGCACAAGCACTACGAAGAGGCCGATCTGGTCAACTATTTCAAGGCACTGCCGCCGGAAGCGACGGTGTTCTACTCGATGGGCATCACGCGCGAGGATTACGAAAAGTTCTGCCGCGTCAAGCAGCAGGCCGGTGACGCGATCGCCTGCGTCTGCGTCGACGTCGCCAACGGCTACACCAAGTCCTTCGTCGAGTTCCTGCAGCGCCTGCGCCAGGGCTACCCGGACATCACGATCATGGCCGGCAACGTCGTCACCGGCGAAATGGCCGAGGAGCTGATCCTCGACGGCGCCGACATCGTCAAGGTCGGCATCGGCCCCGGCTCGGTATGCACCACGCGCAAGATGACCGGCATCGGCTACCCGCAACTCTCGGCCATCATCGAGTGCGCCGACGCCGCCCACGGCCTGGGCGGATTGATCTGCGCGGACGGCGGCTGCACTTCGCCGGGCGACCTCGCCAAGGCCTTCGGCGGCGGCGCCGACTTCGTCATGCTCGGCGGCATGCTCGCCGGCCACGACGAATGCATGGGAGAGACCGTCGAAGAGGACGGTGTGCAGAAGCTGCGCTTCTACGGCATGAGTTCGCGCGCGGCGATGGACAAGCACGCCGGCGGCGTTGCCAACTACCGCGCCGCAGAGGGCAAGGAGGTGCTGCTCGACCATCGCGGCCCGGTGGACAACACCGTGCAGGAAATCCTCGGCGGGGTGCGCTCGGCCTGCACCTATGTCGGCGCCCACAAGCTGCGGGAGTTGTCCAAGCGCACCACCTTCATTCGCGTCGCGCGGCAATTGAACGAAGTCTTCGGCCAGTCGTGATGTCCATGAAAAAACCGCATTCGATCACCCGCGGCTTTCTCGCCCTCACCGTCCTGCTGCTCGCCGTCGCCTGCGGCGGCACGAAAAAGGAAACCGCGCTGCCAGCCGGAAGCAAGGTGTTGGCACTCGGCGACAGCCTCACCGCGCCGCACGGCGTCAAACCCGGCGAAGACTGGCCGACGCTGCTGGCGCAGAAAACCGGCTGGATCGTGATCAATGCCGGCGTCAGCGGCGACACCAGCACCGGCGCATTGGCCCGGCTGCCCGGACTGCTCGACGAACACCAGCCGCAACTGGTGCTGGTCAGCCTGGGCGGCAACGACATGCTGCGCAAAGTGCCGTCGGCCCAGACCGTCGCCAACCTCGGCAGCATGCTGGACCTGGTCAAGGCGCGCGGCGCCAAGGCGGCCTTGCTGGCGACACCGAAACCCAGCATTGCCGGCGCCGTCTTCAACAGTCTCTCCGCCGCCGATTTCTATGCCGATGTCGCCAAGGACAGGAAAGTGCCGCTGATCAAGGACGCGCTGCCCGAGGTGCTTTCCGACACCGCGCTGAAAAGCGACCAATTGCACCCAAATTCCGCCGGCCACGCGCTACTGGCCGAGAAGATCCATGCCGACTTGAAGAAGATCGGTTTCGCCGGCTGA
>CAIZKA010000013.1 GCA_903933395.1 uncultured beta proteobacterium
TACCTGTATGGTTTTGGCGCCCTTGCCGAAGACGGAGAGGATCTTGCCCGATACCACGCGCATCAGGTTCTTTGCCGCCTCGGCCCCGAAGTTCACCGTGGTGAGTTCCCGTTGCATGAAGGCGTCCTGGCCGATCACGTAAATGGCTTCGCTGTTGGCGCCGGTGACGACGGTGTCGCCCGGCTTTATGAGCTGGCCTTCGGTCGCCAGCCGGCGGTTGACGATGACTTCGCCGCGCACCTTGTGCAGGCCGGGCTGGATCGGGGGGTCGCCCTTGGCCAGCGCATCGCGGATCAGGCCGGAAATTCCGGCAGGACCGAGCAGGCCGGCGGCGGCGAGGGCTTTCAGCAAACGGCGGCGTGGCTGCATTCGGCGTACTCCTATTTGTTGAGTTCCCGCATGGCGCGCTCGAGACCGGCCAGGGTCAGCGGAAACATGCGGCTGTTGAAAATGGTGCGGATCAGTTCGATCGAATGACGATAGTCCCACAAACGCTCCGGCTCGGGGTTGAGCCAGACCGCGCGCGGCCAGGTGTCGAGCATGCGCTGCAGCCAGACGGCGCCGGCTTCCTCGTTGGAATATTCGACCGAGCCGCCGGGTTGCAGGACCTCGTAGGGGCTCATGGTGGCGTCGCCGACGATCACCACCTTGTAGTCCTCGCCGTACTTGTGCATCACGTCCCAGAGCGGGAAGCGTTCGCCGTGCCGGCGGCGGTTGTCCTTCCAGACGTAGTCGTAGATGCAGTTGTGGAAGTAGAAGTATTCCAGATGCTTGAACTCGCTCTTGGCTGCCGAGAAGAGTTCCTCGCAGACCTTGATGTGGTCGTCCATCGAGCCGCCGATGTCGAGGAAGAGCAGGACCTTGACCTTGTTGTGGCGCTCGGGGCGCATCTTGATGTCTAGCCAGCCGGCGTTGCGCGCCGTGCCGGTGATGGTGCCGTCGAGATCCAGTTCGTCCTCGGCGCCTTCGCGGGCGAAGCGGCGCAGGCGCCTGAGCGCGATCTTGATGTTGCGCGTGCCGAGCTCGACGGTGTCGTCGAGGTTGCGATATTCGCGGTTCTCCCAGACCTTGATCGCGGTGCGGTTGCCCGCCGATTCGCCGCCGATGCGGATGCCCTCGGGGTGGTAGCCGCCGTGGCCGAAGGGCGAGCTGCCGCCGGTACCGATCCACTTGCTGCCGCCGGCGTGGCGTTCCTTCTGCTCCTTCAGGCGCTTCTTGAATTCCTCCATCAGCTTGTCCCAGCCGAGCTTTTCCAGCTTGGCCTTTTCCTCGGGCGTCAGATGCTTTTTCATCATCATCTTCAGCCACTCTTCGGGGATGTCGGCTTCGAGGCCGGGGATCTGCGTCACGCCCTTGAAGTATTCGCCGAAGGCGCGGTCGAACTTGTCATAGTGGGTTTCGTCCTTGACCAGGCAGGTGCGGGCGAGGAAGTAGAAGTCGTCGATCGAGTTGCCGGCGACGTGTTCCTTCAGCGCTTCCAGCAGCGTGAGGAACTCCCGCGTCGAGACCGGCAGCTTTTTGGTCTTGAGGTGGAGGAAGAAGTCGATCAGCATGGAAAGTCGGCGCTGGCGGTACGGTGAAATTAACGCGAAAAAACCCGTTCGGAGCGGCGGGTGATAGTCGAGCGAAGCGAGCCGATCGGTAGCCCCCCGCGAGGGGGCGAGGCGGGAACTCGCGACGCATGCGTCGCGCCGCCGCAGCCGGCTGGCTGTGCAAAGCCAGCCGTGGGCCGCTTGGCGGTGGGGGGGCGGGCCATCAATTCGCCTTTCGCTTGTTTCATCTTATGCGGGTGGTTCTCGCTGCCATGAGCGTTACGGGGAACTCAACGGTTGTGGCGCGCCATGAACACCAGGCGTTCGAAGAGATGCACATCCTGCTCGTTTTTCAGGAGCGCCCCGGCCAGCGGTGGCACGACGGCCTTCTTGTCCTTGGAATGCAGCACCTCGGGCGGAATGTCCTCGGCCACCAGCAATTTCAGCCAGTCGATGAGCTCCGAGGTGGAGGGCTTCTTCTTCATGCCCGGCACCTCGCGCAGTTCGAAGAAAACCTCCATCGCTTCGCGCAGCAAGTCCTTTTTCAGGTTGGGGAAATGCACGTCGACGATGCGCGCCATGGTCTCCTTGTCCGGAAACTTGATGTAGTGGAAGAAGCAGCGGCGCAGGAAGGCGTCGGGCAGTTCCTTTTCGTTATTCGAGGTGATGATGACGATGGGGCGTACGACGGCGCGCACGGTCTGCCGCGTCTCGTAGACATGGAACTCCATGCGGTCGAGTTCGCGCAAGAGGTCGTTGGGGAACTCGATGTCGGCCTTGTCCACTTCGTCGATCAGGATTACCGAGGGCTTGCCCTGCTCGAAGGCCTGCCACAGCACGCCTTTGACGATGTAGTTGGAGATGTCCTTGACCTTCTCGTCACCGAGTTGGGAATCGCGCAGGCGCGACACCGCGTCGTATTCGTAGAGGCCCTGCTGCGCCTTGGTGGTGGACTTGATGTGCCACTGCAGCAGCGGCACGCCCAGGGCGCCGGCGACTTCCTCGGCGAGCATGGTCTTGCCGGTGCCGGGCTCGCCCTTGATCAGGAGCGGGCGCTGCAGGGTGATCGCGGCGTTGACCGCAAGCATCAGGTCGGGGGTGGCGACGTAGGTATCGGTTCCTTCAAAGCGCATGGCGTTCTCTTTCAGGGGTGAAGCAGAAGAATAGCTCAGTGCGGGCCGCTTGTCGCTTTGTCCGCCGTGCCGTCAGCGCCGACTCTTTGCGGACGGTCAGCCGGCTTTGCGCCGCACGCAGTCGA
>CAIZKA010000014.1 GCA_903933395.1 uncultured beta proteobacterium
AGTCGTAGGGCTTGCCGTCGGCGCCCCACATCTTGCCGCCGCCGCGGATCATGGCCGGCATCGAGGCGTCGACGATGACATCGTTGGGCGAATGGAAGTTGGTGATGCCCTTGGCCGAATCCACCATCGCCAGGCGCGGGCGGTGCTCCTGGCAGGCGTGCAGATCGCGCTCGATCTCGTCGCGCAGCGACTCGGGCAGGGTCTTGATCTTGTCGTAGAGGTTGACCATGCCGTTGTTGACGTTGACGCCGATTTCCTCGAACAGCTTGGCATGCTTTTCGAAGGCCTCCTTGTAGTAGATCTTGACGCAATGGCCGAAGACGATCGGGTGCGAGACCTTCATCATGGTCGCCTTGACGTGCAGCGAGAACAGCACGCCGGCCTCGCGGCAATCCTCCAGCTCGCGTTCGTAGAACTCGCACAGCGCCTTCTTGCTCATGAACATGCTGTCGATCACCTCGCCGGCCAGCAAGCTGAGCTTGGGCTTGAGCACGATGGTCTTGCCGCTTTTGGTGACGAGTTCCATCTTGACGTCGCGCGCCTTGTCGAGCGTCATCGACTTCTCGCCGTGGTAGAAGTCGCCGTGATGCATGTGCGAAACATGGGTCTGCGACCACTGCTTCCACTCGCTCATCGAATGCGGGTTCTTGCGCGCGTATTCCTTGACTGCCCGCGGTGCGCGGCGGTCGGAATTGCCTTCACGCAGCACCGGATTGACGGAACTGCCGATGCACTTGCCGTAGCGCACTTTGAGCTTCTTGTCCTCGTCGGTCTTCGGGTCCTCCGGGTAGTCGGGAATCTTGAAGCCTTTCGACTGCAGTTCGCGCACGCAGGTCATCAACTGGGCGACCGAGGCGCTGATGTTGGGCAGCTTGATGATGTTGGTGTCCGGATCCTGGGTCAGGCGCCCCAGTTCGCCGAGGTTGTCGGGGACTTTCTGTTCGGCGGTGAGGCACTCGGAAAATTCGGAGAGGACCCGGGTCGCGACGGAAATGTCGCAGCCGACGACGTCGACACCCGCCGGCGCGGTGAACGCCTTGATGATGGGCAGGAAGGAATACGTCGCCAGCAGCGGCGCCTCGTCGGTAAGCGTGTAGATGATCTTGGATTTGCCTGCGGCCATTGCTGTCCCCTTGCTTTTGGATTGTTGTTCGGTTGTGTCGAACGCATCGCCCGCTGAACCGGCGATCCGGTGCAGGACGTATTTTAGGGGCCCCGGCGCGTTTGCGGTGAAGCCCGGCGGGTAGCAGGCGGCTATAATTCCCGACTACCTTGATCAATCTTTCACCGATGGTGCCCGAGGATCACTTGACCATTCATCGTTTCCCCCTTCAGGGCGAATTCATCGAACTGAACCTCCTCCTCAAGCTGCTGGGCCTGGCGCCTTCCGGCGGCGCGGCCAAGGCGCTGATCGCCGAAGGCGCCGTGACCGTGGATGGCGAGGCGGAAGCCCGCATCCGCCGCAAGCTGCGGGCGGGCCAGGTGGTGCGCCTGGCCGGGGATGAGATCCACATCGACGGCGAGGCCGCCATAAACATGGAGCCGCGCAAGCGGCGAACCGCAGTCACCCCTTCCCCCGGGGAAGGGGCTGGGGAAAAGGCCGTCAAATGACCATACAGTGGTTCCCCGGCCATATGACTTCGGCGCGCAGGAAGGCGGCCGAGACCATGGCGCTGACCGACGTGGTGATCGAGGTCTGCGACGCGCGCCTGCCCGAGGCCAGCAGCAACCCGATGATCCGCGAGCTGCGTCTGCACCGCCAGCGCCCCTGCCTCAAGCTGCTGAACAAGTCCGACCTCGCCGACCCGGCGGTGACCCAGGCCTGGCTCGATTATTACAACAGCCAGCCCGGGGTCAAGGCGGTGGCGATTTCGAGCAAGAAGCCGGGCGAGGCGGCGCGCGTGCCGGGCCTGTGCAAGGGCCTGGCGCCGCACCGCAACGACGGCATCAAGCCGCTGCGCATGCTGATCATGGGCATTCCCAATGTCGGCAAATCGACCCTGATGAACGCGCTGCTCAAGCGCCGCGTCGCCGCCGTCGGCGACGAGCCGGCGGTGACCAAGTCACAGATGTGCATCGACCTGGGGCCCACCATGAGCATCACCGACACGCCGGGCCTGATGTGGCCGAAGATCAAACACGACAGCGACGGCTTCATGCTCGCCGCCAGCCACGCCATCGGCCGCAATGCGGTGATCGATTCTGAAGTGGCGATATTCCTCGCCGGCCTGCTGCTGCAGCACTACCCGGCGCTGCTCGCCGAACGCTACGGCATCGACGTTAGCAAAATGGACGGCGTCGGCGTGGTCGAGGCCGTGGCGAAGAAGCGCGGCTGCATCGTCAAGGGCCGCCGCGGCGGCGAACTCGACCTGGAAAAGGCAGGGATGATCCTGCTCACCGATTATCGCGGCGGCAAGCTCGGCCGCGTCAGCCTGGAAAGCCCGGCGAGCCGTGCGGCCATGCTGGCGGCCAGCGAAGCCGCGCCCGCGCCGCCTGCGGCAGAATAGTCGCATAGGCCGCCGCGCCTTATTGGTCATGACCCTGAAAGGATTTTCATGAGCGTCAAACAACTTTTCGATCTCACCGGCAAGGTCGCCATCATCACCGGCGGCTCACGCGGGCTGGGCCTGCAGATGGCCGAAGCGCTCGGCGAAATGGGCGCCCGCCTCGCCATCACGGCGCGCAAGGCCGACGAACTGGCCGCAGCGAAAGCGCATCTCGAAAAGCAGGGCACCGAGGTGCTCACCGTGGTGAACGACCTGTCGCAGTTCGACCGGATTCCCGATCTCGTCGGCCAGGTACTGGAGCACTTCGGCGGGATCGACATCCTGGTGAACAATGCCGGGGCCACCTGGGGGGCGCCAGCCGAGGACTACCCCTTCGAGGCATGGATGAAAGTCATCAACCTCAACGTCAATGGCATGTTCTTCCTGACCCAGGAGGTCGGCAGGCGCGCCTTCATTCCGCAGCGCTCGGGCAAAATTATCGTCACCGCCTCGATTTCCGGTCTGCGCGGCAACCCGCCGAACATGCCGACCATCGCCTACAACGCCAGCAAGGGTGCCGACGTGAATTTCGTGCGCGCCCTGGCTACGGAATGGGGCAAGTACAACATCAACGTCAATGCCATCTGTCCCGGCTTCTTCCCCTCGAAGCTGGCCAACGGCCTGATCGACAAGCTGGGCGACCAGATCGTCGCCGGCACGCCGCTGGGCCGCATCGGCGGCGACGAGGACCTCAAGGGCCTGGTGGTACTGCTGGCGTCCGAAGCCGGGCGGCACATCTCCGGCCAGTCCATCGCCGTCGATGGCGGCAGCACCAGTTTTTGAAACTCCGCGCAAATCGCGAAACGGCAGAACAGGGGCCGGTGACGCCGTAGCGCCGGCGCCGACTCCTGCAATCCAGCCGATCACAGGGAATTCGCCACCATGGAGAAGAACCGGAAAATCGTCCTCGCCAGCCGCCCCGTCGCCTGGGTCGAGGAAAGCAATTTCCGCCTTGAGGAAAGCGACATCCCGCAACCCGGCGTCAACCAGGTGCTGGTGCGCAACCACTGGCTTTCGCTCGATCCCTACATGCGCGGCCGCATGTCGGACGCCAAATCCTATGCCGCGCCGGTCGCGATCGGCGACGCGATGATAGGCGGCACCGCCGGCGAAGTCGTGAAGTCGAATCATCCAGACTTCGTCCCCGGCGACAAGGTGGTCGGAGCGCTGGGCTGGCAGCTCTTCGGCGTCGCCGACGGCGGCGCGTTGCAGAAGGTCGATGTCAGCCTCATCCACCTGTCGGCCTGGCTGGGTCCGGTCGGCATGCCCGGCGTCACGGCCTGGGTCGGCCTGTTCGACATCTGCGCGCCCAAACCCGGCGACACCGTGGTGGTCACCGCCGCCTCGGGCGCGGTAGGCAGCGTCGTCGGCCAGTTGGCGAAAATCCACGGCGCGCGCGCCATCGGCATTGCCGGCGGCGCCGACAAGTGCCGCTACGTGACCGAGGAGCTCGGCTTCGACGCCTGCATCGACTACAAGGCCGGCAATCTGCGCGGCGACCTGAAAGCCGTCGCGCCCGCGGGCATCGACTGCCTGTTCGAGAACGTCGGCGGCGAGATTTTCGACACCCTGCTGACGCAGATGAAGCCCTTTTCACGCATTGCGCTGTGCGGCCTGATCTCGCAATACAACTCGGCGCCCTGGCCGATGCAGAACATCAGCGCGGTGTTGATCAACCGTATAAAGCTGCAGGGATTCATCGTCTCCGACGACCTGAGCCGCTGGCCGCAGGCCCTGAAGGAACTGGCCGGCCACGTCGCCACGGGGCGCATCAAGTTTCGCGAAAGCGTCGCCGACGGCCTCGCCGCCGCCCCGGCCGCCCTCATCAGCCTGTTTAAGGGCGGCAACTTCGGCAAACAGTTGGTGAAACTCGTCTAGCGATGGCGGATAAATTCACCGGCACGCGTGCCGTGACCGGACAGGACGCCTTCGATACCGTGCGCCTCGCGGCATGGATGACGGCACACGTCGAGGGTTTTTTCGGCACGCTGCAGGTCGAGAAGTTCAAGGGCGGCCAGTCCAACCCGACCTATCGGCTCACGGCCGGCGGCCGCAAGTACGTATTGCGCCGCAAGCCCCCCGGCAAGCTGCTGCCCAGCGCCCACGCGGTCGACCGCGAATACAGGGTGATCTCGGCACTGTCCGGCAGCGACGTGCCGGTGCCGAAGACATACGCCCTGTGCGAGGACGATTCCGTCATCGGCACCATGTTCTTCATCATGGACTGCGTCGACGGCCGCATCATGTGGGACCCGGCGCTGCCGGGCATGAAGCCTGCGGAACGTGCCGCCATCTTCGACGAGATGAACCGCGTCATCGCCGCCCTGCACAGGGTCGACTACTCCGCCGTCGGGCTGGCCGGCTACGGAAAACCCGGCAGCTACTTCGCGCGCCAGATCGATCGCTG
This sequence comes from uncultured beta proteobacterium, assembly GCA_903933395.1. Lineage (GTDB taxonomy): Bacteria > Pseudomonadota > Gammaproteobacteria > Burkholderiales > Rhodocyclaceae > Sulfuritalea. Next base: position 4,954 of record CAIZKA010000014.1, read on the forward strand.
GAGCAAGCAGTACCGCGCCTCGCTATTGGTGACCGAGGAAAAGATCGAGGCCATGGACCAGCTCATCGAATGGCTGCCGCAGAACATCCCGGCGGGCGACGAGACCTCCATCGTGCATGGCGACTTCCGCCTCGACAACACGGTGTTCCACCCCGCCGAACCGCGCATGCTGGCGGTGCTCGACTGGGAGTTGTCGACACTGGGCCATCCGCTGGCCGACTTCGCCTATCACTGCATGAGCTGGCGCCTGTCGCCGGGCCAGTTCCGCGGCCTGGTCGGCTACGACCTTGCCGCGCTGGGCATTCCGTCCGAAGCCGGGTACGTCGCCGCCTACTGCGAGCGCACCGGCCGCGCCCCGATTCCGCCGCGCGACTGGGAGTTCTACATGGCCTTCAACATGTTTCGCCTCGCCGGCATCCTGCAGGGCATCATGGCACGCGCGCTGCAGGGCAATGCGTCGAGCGAGGAAGCCGTCGAAGCCGGCAAGCGCGCCCGGCCGCTCGCCGAGGAAGCCTGGCGCCAGGTCGAACGCCTGCTGGCCGATCACTGAAAGATCATGAAGCATCGCCGCAACTGCCGTCATTCCCGGCCTGCCCCGGAATCCAGATCGAACACTCTGGATTCCCGCTTTCGCGGGAATGACGATTGATTGCGACTTTGTAATTTCAGCTAACCCGTTACAAGGACACACCATGGACTTCGACTACTCCCCCAAGGTCAGGGATTTGCAAAAGCGCCTCAGCGCTTTCATGGACGAGCACATCTATCCGAACGAGGAGGTGTTCGACAAGGAAGTCGCGGCCAACCGCGCCGCCGGCAATCCCTGGGTGCCGACTGCGATCATGGAACAGTTGAAGGACAAGGCCCGCGCCGCCGGGCTGTGGAATCTCTTCCTGCCGCAATCCGAGCGCGGCGCCGGCCTCAGCAACCTCGAATACGCGCCTCTGTGCGAAATCATGGGCCGCTCGCACATCGCGCCGGAAGCCTTCAACTGCAACGCGCCCGACACCGGCAACATGGAGACAATCGAACGCTACGGCAACGACGCGCAGCGCCAGGAATGGCTGATGCCACTGCTGGCAGGGAAGATACGCTCTGCCTTCGCCATGACCGAGCCGGGCGTGGCGTCATCCGACGCCACCAACATCGCCTCGCGCATCCAGCGAGTAAAAAGCGGTGACGGCGACCACTACCTGATCAACGGCCGCAAGTGGTGGATCTCCGGCGCGCCCGACCCGCGCTGCAAAATCCTCATCTTCATGGGCAAGACCGACCCCGACAACCCTAGCCGCCACCAACAGCAGTCGATGGTGCTGGTGCCGATGGACACGCCGGGTGTCACCCGCGTGCGCCCGCTCAGCGTGTTCGGCTACGACCACGCGCCGCACGGCCACGGCGAACTCGACTTCAAGGACGTGCGGGTGCCCGTGTCCAACATCCTGCTCGGCGAAGGGCGCGGCTTCGAGATCGCCCAGGGGCGCCTGGGCCCGGGCCGCATCCACCACTGCATGCGCCTGATCGGACTGGCCGAGCGCGCGCTGGAACTGATGTGCCGCCGGGCGCTGGCGCGCGTGGCCTTCCACAAACCGGTGGCCGACCAGGGCGTGACGCGCGAGCGCATCGCCGAGGCGCGCATCATGATCGATCAGGCACGCCTCCTGACGCTGAATGCCGCGTGGAAAATGGATACCGCCGGCAACAAGCTGGCGAAGCAGGAAATCGCCATGATCAAGGTGGCTGCGCCCAACATGGCGCTGCAGGTCATCGACTGGGCCATGCAGGTGCATGGCGGCGGCGGCGTTTCGGACGACTTTCCACTGGCGGCGGCCTATGCCCACGCCCGTACCCTGCGCTTTGCCGACGGCCCCGACGAAGTGCATCGCAACGCCATCGCCAAGCAGGAACTGGCGCGCTACGCGGGCACCTAGAACGCGGCGGCGCCGCACCGTCAGCGCCGACTTCCGGCCGGCTCAGCGGTTGGCGTGCGGGGAGTATCTCCAGTAGTAGCCGGAGGGCAAATCAAATCGGCCGGGCTAGCTGCCATCGCAGTCGCCTTGGGTACAATCCGCGCGATCGGGCCAAGCCCTGCCGCGTTGCCACGCCTTCCAATCGAACATGCCGTCACGACGCCGCTTTCTCGGAAACTCGCTTGCTGCCGCGGCACTGTCCGCGATGCCGCCCCTGGCAGGCGCCGCCGTGCCGTTGGCGACGCGGATCATTCCCGCCGACGGGCGTCGCCTGCCGGTGATAGGACTCGGCACCTGGCAGACCTTCGATGTCGGCGCGGACTCTGGCGCGCGCGACAAGCTCGGCCGGCTTCTGGCGCGCTTTGCGGAGTTGGGCGGCGAGGTGGTCGACAGCAGCCCGATGTACGGCAGTGCCGAATCGGTCGTCGGCGATCTCGTCAGCGAACGACAACTGCGTAGTCGCCTGTTCTTCGCCACCAAGGTGTGGACCGACGGCAAGGCCGCCGGCATTGCGCAAATGGAGGAATCCCTGCGACGCCTGCGTGCGCCGCGCATAGAATTGATGCAGATTCACAACCTGCAGGACTGGCGGCAGCATCTGCCGATGTTGCGCGCATGGAAGGCCGAAGGTCGCATCCGTTATCTCGGCATCAGCCACTACAACTCGGGCGCGTATGCGGAGATCGAGGAAATCCTGCGCCGCGAGCCGCTGGACTTCCTGCAGATCAACTACTCGCTGGCGGAGCAGGCAGCGGCCAAACGCCTTTTGCCGCTGGCCGCCGAGCGCGGTGTGGCGGTTATCGCCAACCGGCCGTTTGCCGCGGGCGCGCTGTTCGGCGCAACGAAAGACAAGACCTTGCCGGCGGCGGCGGCCGACCACGGTTGCCACTCCTGGGCGCAGCTTTTCCTGCGCTGGATCCTGGCCCACCCGGCGGTGACTTGCGCGATACCGGCGAGCAACAAGCTGGAGCATCTCGAAGACAATATGGTTGCCGGACTGGGACCGCTGCCCGACCTTGCGGCGCAGAAGGCGCTGGCGCAGATGGCGGGTTTCTAGCGTCGGGCAAAAAGTTCCCTTGGGACGCAGAGCGCTGGCGCTGGGCGTAGCGGGGGTTTCGCGGAGCACTGCTCCGTGCCCGCGTAGCCGGCTGGCTGTGCAAAGCCAGCCGTGGAAAACACGGCGATCTTCGCCCGTCACGCAATTCCCGAAAACGAAAAGCCCGGCCGGGGCCGGGCTTTTCGTCACTGCAGGACCAGGCAGCGCTTAGAGCATTTCCCAGATCGTCGTGATGCCCTGGCCGCCGCCGATGCACATGGTGGCGAGGCAATACTTGCTGCTGACACGACGTGCTTCGTACAGCGCCTTGGTGATGATTACCGCGCCGGACGCCCCGATCGGGTGGCCGATGGCGATGGCGCCGCCGTTGGGATTGGTCTTCTTCGGGTCGAGGCCGAGCACCTTGGCCACGGCGAGCGACTGCGCGGCAAAGGCTTCATTCGACTCGATCACGCCGATGTCGTCGAGCTTCAGGCCGGCCCTGGCCAGCGCGATGCGCGTCGAGGGAATCGGGCCTTCGCCCATGATGTCGTTGGGCACGCCGCCAATGCCGTAGGCGACCAGACGGGCCATCGCCTTGTGACCGCCGGCAGCGGCCTTGGCCGCGTCGGCCAGCACCAGAAAGCCGGCGCCGTCGTTGATGCCGGAGGCATTGCCGGCAGTGACGGTGCCGGCCTTGTCGAAGGCCGGCTTCATCTTGCCCAGGCTTTCCATGGTGGTGCCGGCCTTGATGTGCTCGTCGGTGTCGAACACCACGTCGCCCTTGCGGGTCTTGAGGGTGATCGGCACGATCTGTTCCTTGAAATAGCCGGCGGCAACGGCGGCAGCGGCGCGGCGCTGCGATTCGCAGGCGAGTTCGTCCTGCTGCTCGCGCGTGAAGCCGTGCTTCTTGGCCAGGTTCTCGGCGGTGATGCCCATGTGGCCCGCGCCGAAGGGATCGGTCAGCGCGCAAACCATGGCGTCGAGCATCTTGGTATCGCCCATGCGGGCGCCGGTGCGCATTGCCGTCGACAGATAGGCGCCGCGCGACATGACTTCGACGCCGCCGCCGATGGCGAAATCGGCATCGCCGAGCATGATCGCCTGGGCGGAATTGACGATGGCCTGCTGCGCCGAACCGCACAGACGGTTGACCTGGAAGGCTACCGATTCCATGCTCATGCCGCCCTGGATCGTGGCGTTGCGATGCACGTAGGCGTAGCGGGATTCGGTCGGAACCACGTTGCCGACGGTGGCAAAGGTGATGGCCTTGGGATCGACGCCGGAACGGGCGATCGCCTCCTTGATGACCAGACCGCCCAGGTCGGCCGGTTCCATGCCGGCCAGCGAACCATTGAAAGTGCCCACGGCGGAACGCGCGGCGCTCAGTACAACGACTTCTCTCTTGTCAGCCATCAAAAACTCCTTATTTAAGTATCAACCGCCGACCCATCCGGAAACCCAGATCAGGGCCAGCACTGCCAGACCGAGCACGAGACTGCGCCAGACGAGGCCTATCGTGCTCTGCATGAAATCGGGATCGGCATCTTCGCCCAACCCCAGTTCGGGACGATCGCCAGACTCGCCCATTTCCTGAATCGCGTCGTGCACCGGCATTCCCAAGCGCACCCCCAGGGCGCCGGCACCACTGGCCAGCAGTATACCGGAGCCGGCTTCCGGCCACCTTACGGCCTGCGTACGCCAGCAATGCACGGCATCCTCGAAATCGCCAACGACCGCAAACGACGCCGCCGTCACGCGGATCGGCAACCAGTCGATCAGCACGAACGCCTGGTGCGCGAACTGGCCGAACTCGCCGAACTCGATTTCGCTGCGGCAGCCCCAGAGTTCGTCGAAGGAATGCGCGAGCCGGTAGAACAGGGCGCCGGCCGGACCCAGCACGACGAACCACAGCAGCGGGGCAAAGACATGTCTATGCGAGGCGAGCAGGCCCGTTTCGATGGCCAGGCGGGCGATTTCGCCGGACGTCAGGCGGTCGCCGGCGCGTCGGCGCCATTGCGCCAGCAACTGGCGCGCGTGGTCGGTTTCGCCCTGGCGCAGCGCCAGGTGGATGCCGGTAAAGAAATGGCTGAACTGGCGAAAACCCATGGTCAGATAAAGGACGCCGATGCCCAGCAGGAAGGCCAGCAGCGGCTGGAAGTGCATCAGCAAGCCGTGCAGCAGCGACACCAGGGCCGCCGGCAGGGCCACGCCCAAGCCCCAGGCGATGGCACCGTGGCTGCGGCCGCCGTCATTGAATTTTTCTTCGAGGACGCCCGCCAGCCGCGCCACCGGATCAAGCACCAAACGCTGCACGGGAAGCGCCTGCACCTGTTCGATCAGGAGGACCACGATGATGGAGATGAGCGTCATCGGTTCATGGCTCCGCGTAAAGGAAGCGCTGCAGCGTCACCAGCATGCCGGCCGTCGCGCCCCAGATGAAATAGCCCTGCCAGGGCATGGCCCAGTACTCGTGCCTGGCGCCGCGCACCTCGATGCTCTGGCGCTGGTGGTTGGCACTGTCGAGCAGGAACTCGAGCGGGGGTTCGAAGACTTCCGCCACTTCGAAGTCGTCCAGCTTCAGGTTCAGGGGCGGCGTCACCAGGCCGACCACCGGCGTGATGACGAAGCCGGTGCCGGTGCGGTATTCCGGCAGACGGCCGAGAATCTCGACCTGGTGCGCGGCGATGCCAACTTCCTCTTCGGCCTCACGCAAGGCGGTGGCCTCGGGCGAGGCATCGCCCTCCTCGCAGCGGCCGCCGGGAAAACTGACCTGTCCGGCATGGTCGCGCAGATGCGCGGTGCGCTGCGTGAGCAGCATGGTGGCGCCGGTTTCGCGCACGATCACGGGCACCAGCACGGCAGCAGGAATCAGTTCCCGGCCTTCGTCGAAGGAGCTTTCGGTAACGGCAGACGCGGCGCGACCTTCGCTGAATCGACGACGCATCAGGGACAGCAGGCCTCCGCTAGAATTCGGGCCTGCGTTAACAAAAGACTCCGGCATGAAACCGATCGCAATTTTCCGTCATAGCCCCGGGGAGGGGCCGGGCTATTTTGCCACATTCCTCGACCGCCATTCCCTGCCGTGGACGCTGTTTCGGCTCGACGACGGCGTGTCGCCACCGCCGACTTCCGGAGAATTCTCCGGGCTTTGCTTCATGGGCGGGCCGATGAGCGTCAATGACGAACTGCCATGGATTCCGCTGACTCTGGAACTGATCTGCGAGGCGGACGCCGCGGCCATTCCCGTCATCGGCCATTGCCTCGGCGGGCAACTCATGGCCAAAGCCTTCGGCGGCACGGTGACCAGGAACGCGGTCAAGGAGATCGGCTGGGGCGAGGTCGAAGCGACGGACGCGGCTGCGGACTGGATGGGCGACGTTCAGCGCTTCTCGGCTTTTCACTGGCACGGCGAGACCTTCAGCCTGCCGTCCGGCGCCACCCGCATCCTGCATAGCGCGCATTGCGCCAACCAGGCCTTCGTCCGCGGCCCGCATCTGGGTCTGCAATGCCATGTCGAGATGACGGATTCGATGATCCGCTTATGGGGCCGGCAATGGGCCGAGGAAAACGTGCCCGCCTCGGCATCGGTGCAGACGCCGCAGCAGATGGAAGAGAACATGGATGCACGCATCGCCGCGATGCGCGTCGTGGCGGACCGGCTTTACACGCGCTGGCTGGCTGGCCTGCGCAAGGATTGAAAGTCGGCGCCCGCGGTACGGCGCCGGGTTTCCTCAATCCCTGAAATTGCCGTACTGCAGGGGAAAGTCGGTCACCGATTTCTTCACCAGCGCTATCGCTTCCTGCAGGAAGTCGCGCTTGGCGCCCGTGACCCGCACGGCATCGCCCTGGATGCTGGCCTGCACCTTGAGCTTGCTGTCCTTGATCAGC
>CAIZKA010000015.1 GCA_903933395.1 uncultured beta proteobacterium
AGCTGGTGCAGCTGCTCGAGCAGGTAGCCGATGGCCTTGCGGCTTTGCGCGCGCATGGCGCTTTCCAGCACTTCGGCGGTGACGAAGGGATTGCCGTCGCGATCGCCGCCGATCCACGAACCGGGACGCAGGAAGGGCGGCAGTTCGGTCAGGTCCTGCGCATTCCATCCGGGTATGGCGGCGGCCAGGTGGTCTTCACAGGCGTTGTAGAGCCGTGGCAGTTCGCGCAGGAAAGTCATGTCGTAGAAGGACAGCGCGTTGTTCACCTCGTCCATCACCGAGAGCTTGGCCCGGCGCAGCATGCGCGTCTGCCAGAGGCGCAGCACGGCACGGCGCAGGGCCTCGTCGTGCTCGGCCTGTTCCTCGGGCGCAAGCTCGGTGCGGTCGCGCTCGTCGAGCAGGCGCGCGATCTTCCACTGGCAGTCGAGGATGCTCTTCCTCTGCACCTCGGTCGGGTGCGCCGTCAATACCGGCCGCACCTGGGCGCCGGCGAAGAAATCGCGCAGCTTGCCGGCGTCGATGCCGGAAGCCAGCGCGCGCTGCAAGGACAGGGCCAGGCTGCCTTCGCGCGGCGCGGCGCCGGCGCGGGCATAGGCGCGCGTGCGGCGGATGTGGTGCTGGTCCTCGGCGATGTTGGCCAGATGCGAAAAATAGCTGAAGGCGCGCACCACCATATTGGTGTCTTCGCGCGGCAACTTGCGCAGCACGCCATCCATTTCCTCGCGCGCGGCGGGGTCGTCGTCGCGATGCAGGCGCAATGCAAGGCGGCGGATCTGCTCGACGCGCTCGAAGAGCTCGATACCCTCCTGCTCGCGCACCGTGTCGCCGAGCAGGCGGCCGAGCAGGCGGATGTCTTCGCGCAGGGGCTGGTCTTTGTCGGAAGGAGTCGTGCTCATGGCGCGGACCGGAAGGGGAAAGGAAGACTGGAGTTTAGCGGCGCTTCACGCCTGGCGCCGCCGCTCAGAGCTTGTGAAGAAATCGTAGCGAGCGAGCCGCAGCGGGGTGCGGCCGGAGCGCAGCTACCAGAGCATATGTTGTTATATGTGAGGATAGCCGGGTTTGCCAACTAAGCCGCCCAATCCCCGATCCGGCGCGCGCAGTAGATTTATTCACAAGCTCTCAGTGTGAGAGGATCTTGGAGAGGAATAGCTGGGCGCGCTCCGAGCGCGGCTTGCCGAAGAAGTCTTCCTTGGAGGCGTCTTCGACGATGCGGCCCTGGTCCATGAAGATGACGCGGTTCGACACCTTGCGTGCAAAGCCCATCTCGTGGGTGACGCACATCATGGTCATGCCTTCCTTCGCCAGTTCGACCATGACGTCGAGTACCTCGTTGACCATTTCCGGGTCGAGCGCCGAGGTCGGCTCGTCGAACAGCATGCAGATCGGGTCCATGCACAGGGCGCGGGCGATCGCCACGCGCTGCTGCTGGCCGCCGGAGAGCTGACCGGGATGCTTGTGCGCCTGCTCCTTGAGGCCGACGCGGTCGAGCAGTTTCGCCGCCTTTTCGCGCGCTTCGTCGTTGCTGCGACCGAGCACTTTGGTCTGGCCGATGGTCAGGTTCTCGGTGATGGTCATGTGCGGAAACAGCTCGAAATGCTGGAAGACCATGCCGACATGGGCGCGCAGCTTGGGCAGGTCGGTCTTGGGGTCGCCCACCGAAATGCCCTTGACGACGATCTCGCCCTGCTGGAAGGCTTCGAGGCCGTTGACGCACTTGATCAAGGTCGATTTACCGGAGCCGGACGGGCCGCAGACCACGATCACCTCACCCTTCGAGACCTGGGTGCTGCAGTCGGTCAGGACCTGGAACTGCCCGTACCACTTGCTCACGTTGCGCAGCTCGATCATTGGGGCTTCGTTCATGGGACGATTTCCAAAAAGGCCGGCGACCTCAGCGCTTGATGGCGTAGCGCTGCTGCAGGCGTTTGACGACGAAAGAAAGCGAATAGCAGACCACGAAATAGATCACGGCCGCGAATATCACCATTTCGACCGGGCGGTTGTAGTTCTTGCCCGCCACTTCGGCCGCCTTGAGCAGGTCCTTGGCGCCGATGGCATAGACCAGCGAGGTGTCCTGGAACAGCACGATGGTCTGCGTCAGCAGCACCGGGATCATGTTGCGGAAGGCCTGCGGCAGGATCACCAGGCGCATGTTCTGGCTGTAGGTGAAGCCCAGCGCGTAGCCCGCCGCGATCTGGCCGCGCGCCACGCTCTGGATGCCGGCGCGCATGATCTCGCAGTAGAACGCCGCCTCGAACAGGGTGAAGGTGACCAGCGCCGAGTTCTCGGCGCCCATGGGCTGGCCGGTGAGCAGCGGGATGACCAGGAAGAACCAGAGGATAACCATCACCAGCGGGATCGAGCGCATGATGTTGACATACCAGGAGGCCGCCTTGGCCAGCGGCGCGACCGGCGACAGGCGGGCCAGCGCCAGCAGCGTGCCGAGCGCGATGCCGCCGAGCATGGCGACGATGGTCAGCTTCAGCGTGAACTGCAGCCCGGTCCACAGGAAG
>CAIZKA010000016.1 GCA_903933395.1 uncultured beta proteobacterium
GCCACGGTCAGGCAGGGACGCGCCGCATCGTGCACCAGAATCCAGTCGTCGCCGATTTCAGCCTCGCCACCGAGTTCGTTCGCCATCGCCCGCAGGCCGTTGGCGACGCTTTGCGCGCGGGTATCGCCGCCGCAGCGCAGGACGTGTAATTTCGGGCCGAGCGTCGCCATCGCCGCCGCCGGCCAATGGGTATCGTCCGGCGCCAGCACCACGAATACCTGCGCAATTGCCGGCGTGGCGCACAATGTCGCCAGGGCATGCCGGATCATCGGCTGCCCCGCCAGCGGCAGGTATTGCTTGGGCACGGCGCGCCCCGAGAGCGCATGCATGCGCGAACCCGAGCCAGCAGCAGGAACCAGTGCGTAATAAGCCATCTTGTAATTCTATACAATCGGCCTACATTAGTTCATGGAAGCGCCGATCAGGTACCAATTCGTCATTCCGGCGAACGCCGGAATCCAGGGGAGTCACGGCACTGGACACCGGCTTTCGCCGGTGTGACGGCTTGTTCAGTGCAGCAATTTGCGCGAGGACCCATATGACCGCTGCCACCGCCACCCGACCGCCGGCCGTCGCCGGCAGCTTCTACCCCGGCGATCCCGCCAGCCTGCGCGACGATCTCACCGCCTGCCTCGCCGTCCAGCCGGCGCCGACTCCTGCGGGACTGCTCAAGGCGATCATCGTGCCACACGCCGGCTACGTCTATTCCGGCAGCACCGCCGGCAAGGCTTACGCCCTGCTCGCCCCGCTGGCCGGACGCATCCGTCGCGTCGTGCTGCTCGGCCCCTGCCACCGCGTCGCCGTGCAGGGGCTGGCGGCGCCGACGGTGCAGGCCTTCGCCACGCCGCTGGGCAGCATTCCACTGGACCGCGCCGCGCTCGATGCGCTGGCCGACCTGCCGCAGGTGGTCGCCAGCGATGCCGCCCATGCCCAGGAACACTCGCTGGAGGTGCAACTGCCCTTCCTGCAGACCGTGCTGGGCGAGTTCACGCTGGTGCCGCTGGCCGTCGGCCGGACCGGTGCCGCCGAGGTCGCGCAAGTCATCGCCCGGCTCTGGGGCGGCCCCGAAACCCTGATCGTGATCAGCTCCGACCTCTCGCATTTCCACGGCTATGCCGAAGCGCAGAAGATCGACCACGCCACGGCCGACCACATCCTGGCCCTGGAACAACTGACCAGCTTCGAGCAGGCCTGCGGCGCGCTGCCGATCAACGGAATGATCGCCGTGGCACGCCAGCGCGGCTTGCGCATCGAGCGCATCGCGCAGTGCAACTCGGGCGATACCGCCGGCGACAAGACGCGTGTGGTCGGCTACGCCTCCTTCGCGCTCTACGAACCCGATGCGGCCACCACCGATATCGGTCCCGCCCTGCTGGTGCGCGCACGCAATGCCATCGCCGCCCAACTCGGGCAGGCGACGCAGGCCGAGCCCGCACATCCGGCGCTGAACCAGCCCGGCGCCACCTTCGTCACGCTGACGCAGAACGGCGCCCTGCGCGGCTGCATCGGCTCGCTGCAGGCGCATCGACCGCTCGACCAGGACGTGCGCGCCAATGCCCTCGCCGCCGCCTTCCGCGACCCGCGCTTCCCACCGCTGACGCAGGCCGAACTGGCGCGCACCCGGGTCGAGGTCTCCTTGCTGACCGCGCCGCAGCCGATGACATGCAGCGACGAAGCCGACGCCCTGCGCCGGTTGCGGCCGAACATCGACGGCATCATCTTCATTGCCGGACAGAAAAGAAGCACCTTCCTGCCGCAGGTCTGGGAACAGATTCCCGACCCGCGCACGTTCATGGCCCACCTCAAGCAGAAGGCCGGCCTGCCCGCCGATTACTGGTCCTCTGAAGTGCAACTGCAACGCTACGAGGTACAGAAATGGAAAGAAGCGCCGATCCCATAAGCGGGGTACCCGCGCGCTGGTGGCACCGCCTTGACGACGGCCGCATCCAGTGCGACCTCTGTCCGCGCGACTGCCGGCTGCACGAGGGCCAGCGCGGCGCCTGCTTCGTGCGCGCCATGCAGGGCAGCGAAATGCTGCTGACCACCTACGGCCGCAGCTCGGGCTTCTGCATCGACCCGATCGAGAAGAAGCCGCTCAACAACTTCTTTCCCGGCTCGAGCATCCTTTCCTTCGGCACCGCCGGCTGCAACCTGGCCTGCAAGTTCTGCCAGAACTGGGACATTTCCAAGTCGCGCGACATGGACCGCCTGATGGACGACGCCACGCCGGAGATGATCGCCCGCGCCGCGAAGAAGCACGGCTCGCAGAGCGTCGCCTTCACCTACAACGACCCGGTGATCTTCGCCGAATACGCCATGGACACCGCCGACGCCTGCCATGCGCTTGGCATCAAGGCGGTGGCGGTGACGGCCGGCTACATGCACCCCGAACCGGCGCGCGAGTTCTACTCGAAGATGGACGCCGCCAACGTCGACCTCAAGGCCTTCACCGATGAGTTCTACGTCAAGCTATGCGGCGCGAAGCTGCAGCCCGTGCTCGACATTCTGGCCATGATCCACCATGAAACCGACTGCTGGCTCGAAATCACCACCCTGCTGATCCCCGGCATGAACGACGGCGACGCGGAACTGAAAGCCTTGTCAGCTTGGGTGGCGAAGGAACTCGGGCAGGACGTGCCGGTACATTTCAGCGCCTTCCACCCCGACTGGAAAATGCGCGACATCCCGGCCACGCCGCCGGCCACACTCGCCCGCGCCCGCCGCATCGCCATGGACGCCGGCCTGCACTACGTCTATACCGGCAACGTGCACGACAAGGCCGGTGACGAAACCCTCTGCCCCGGCTGCAGCAAGGCCGTGATCCAGCGCGACTGGTACCGCATCCTCGGTTATGCGCTCGACGACAGGGGGCATTGCAAGCACTGCGGCACGGCCGTCGCCGGACGCTACGGAAAATTCGGCAAGCCCTTCGGCCCGCAGCGGATCCCGGTGAGGCTGCACGCGGGCGCTTGAAGAAGCGCCGTTCTGCCGGCGCTGATCTCCCGTTTGTTTCGCTGGCAAGTGGCAAATACCGGCGGTTCCTGCTCCCCGGCATCGCACCCCGTCCGTGACTTTTTACCGTGCAGCGGCAAAAAATGCGCCATATCATGGACATGGAGGTTCCAGCGCTTGCCGGACATGGCGCTGCGGATCAATGATGAAGGCATTTCTTGAATTTGCAATGCTCTCGATACATTCAGGACAGCAGGTTTTTATGAAATTCTTCTCTGCGCGACGACTGCCCGATCTCAAGGCCACGATCGCGGCATTCACCGTGACGCTTTTTGTCAGCACCATCTGGGTGCTGGCGCACGACATGGGCGAAAAGGTCCGCGAAAACTTCAAGGCCAGCCTTGCGGCCCAGCAGTGGCAGATCGTCAAGCACGTCGCCGGCAACATCGATGAAGCCATCAGCTTGCGCATCAGTACCCTTGTCGATACGGCCTCGCTGATCGATCAGGACTTGATGACCCGTCGCGGTCAGCTGCAGGCCTTTCTAGCAGCGAAAAAGCCGCTGGAGCGCATGTTCAATGCGGGCGTGCTGGTCATCTCCAGGGAAGGCGTCGGCCTCGCCGACACGGCGAATCTCGAGGCCCCGGCAGCCGCCAGCCATGCCGATGCGGATTTTTTCCGCAAGGTCATGGCCACAGGAAAGCCGGCAATCGGCAAGCCGGTTCTCGATCGATATACGGGCAAGCCCGCAATAAACATTGCCGTGCCGATCCGCAATGGCAGGAACGAAATCATCGGCGTTCTCGCCGGGGCCAGCCCGGTCGCCGGGCAGGACCTGATGAGCGAAGTGCTGCCTTCCAAGCTGCGCATGGAGGGAGACCTTCACGTCATTTCGTCGGCCGATGGAATGTTCGTGTCCTCGACCGATCCGGCCAATATCCTGCAAGCCGAGCCGGCGGCCGGCAGCAATCCGGTGTATGACCGCTACAAGCAGGGTTACGAAGGCTCGGGCATCGCCGTCGATGCTCAGGGCGTCGAGACCCTCAATTCGGCAAAGCGCGTCAATGGCACCGGCTGGCTGGTGTTTGCGAGCCTGCCGACATCGACCGCCTTCAAGTCGCTTGAATCCCTGCAACGGGAAATCTACAAGAATGCCGCGCTGGCCTCGATCATCATCGCCCTGCTGATCTGGCTGTTCCTGCACAGCCAGATCAGCCCGCTCGGCCACGCGGCAAAGGCCATCGACGCAATGACGGCAGGACACGAGGAACTTCGTCCGCTACCGCTGGATGGCAGCAAGGAAATCCGGTTGATGCTCGACAGCTTCAACAAGCTGCAGGACCGCATCAAGGAGCAACAGCAGGCACTGCGCAGCCGCGAGGAACAGCAGAGGGTCTCGGCCTCGGTGTTCGAAGGCACCAGCGAGGCCATCCTGGTCTGCGACGCCGACACCCGCATCATCAGCGTCAATCGCGCCTTCTGCAAAATGACCGGCTATGCCGAAAGCGAACTGGTCGGGCAAACTCCGGACCTGTTGAAATCCGGCCAGCATACGCGCAGCTTCTATCAGGAGATGTGGGCCTCGCTGCAGAACTGCGGCCAATGGCAGGGGGAAATCTGGAACCGCAGGAAAAGCGGCGAAATCTATCCCGAGCGGATCACCATTTCGGCGCTCTACGACGAGGCCGGCAAGGTACAGCGTTATATCGCCATCGCGGCCGACATCACCGCGAGCAAGAAGGTGGAAAACGAGATCAACAGCCTGGCTTTCTACGACCCGCTGACCGACCTGCCCAACCGCCGGCTGCTGCTCGACCGGCTGCGGCAGGCGATGGCCTACAGCACCAGAAGTGCGAACCATGGCGCCCTGCTGTTCATCGACCTGGACAATTTCAAGACCCTCAACGACACCCTCGGCCACGACACCGGCGACCTGTTGCTGCGGCAGGTCGCGCAGCGGCTCTCCGGCTGCGTTCGCGAGGGCGACACGGTCGCCCGCCTCGGCGGCGACGAGTTCGTGGTGATGCTGCAGGACCTGAGCAATGACGCGCTCGAAGCCGCCGCCCAGGCCGAAATCGTCGGTGAAAAATTCCTCGCCGTCTGCAGCCAGCCCTATCAGCTCGCCGGCTGCACGCATCACAGCACCACCAGCATCGGCATCGCCCTGTTCGTGAACCACGATGAGAGCAGCGACGAACTGATGAAACGGGCCGATCTGGCGATGTACCAGGCGAAGGCTTCGGGGCGCAACAGCCTGCGCTTCTTCGATCCCGAAATGCAGGAAGCGATCATGGCCCGCGTTGCGCTGGAGGCGGATCTGCGTCAGGCGATCGGGAAGAACGAATTCCAGATTTGCTACCAGGCCCAGGTCGATGGCGACGGCCGCATTGCCGGCGTCGAGGCCTTGCTGCGCTGGCAGCACCCCAAACGCGGCCTGGTGTCGCCCCTCGATTTCATTCCCCTCGCCGAAGATACCGGCCTGATCCTGTCCGTCGGGCACTGGGTTCTGGAGACAACCTGCAGCCAGTTGGCGGCGTGGGCGGCAAGGCCGGAAACGGCTCACCTCGTGATCGCGGTGAACGTCAGCGCACGCCAGTTCCGCCACCGCGAATTCGTCGCGCAGGTTCTGGAGGTCCTAGAGCGCACCGGCGCCAACCCGCAGCGACTGAAGCTGGAGCTTACCGAGAGCCTGCTGGTGGATGACGTGGAAGACGTCATCGCCAAGATGACAGCATTGCGGGCCAGGGGAGTAAGTTTTGCGCTCGACGATTTCGGCACCGGGTATTCGTCCCTCTCCTACCTGAAACGATTGCCGCTCGACCAGCTGAAAATCGACCAGAGTTTTGTGCGGGACATTCTGTGCAATGCCAACGATGCCGCCATCGCCAAGATGATCGTCTCGCTGGCCGAGGCCATGGGCCTGGCAGTCATCGCGGAAGGCGTGGAAACCGAAGCGCAGCGGGATTTCCTGGCGCACCAGGGGTGCCGCTCCTACCAAGGCTTCCTCTTCAGCCGCCCGCTGCCCCTGAAAGAATTCGAGGCCCATTTTTCGGCGAGGCTGATACTTCTGCGCATTGCACTGGAATCGGTCGTCGGCCAGGAAGGTCGAACCAACCCGGCTGACGGAGGCAGGTTTCCTTGGAAGGAAAAAGGAACCGGATACGGCATGTGAAAGTCAGTGAAAGTCGGCGCCGGCGGGACGGCGCTTTCGATGCGCAAAGAGACATTCATGGCAAATGCGCCGCCGTATTCCTGCCGCAACTGGCGCGACCTTAGCGAACGCTGCACTCCAGTTCGCCGCTACGACCCGGGCCGATGAGCAGGGACACCGGCCCATCGGCCTGCGGCGGCAGAATCAGACGTATCGCATTCGCAGGCGTCACCTTTTCACCGGGCATCGTCAGGCTCGGCACGAACAGGAACTCACCAGCCCCGACATCGGTCTCCCCGGCCGAATTGCGCGCGAAGACAATGCCTTCGGTGACCTCGAGATGCAGGCCGTTGCGCGGCGGCTGCCCGCTGGAAGATGCAATGCCGGCGCAGTCGTCGGCGCAATAGAGCAGCAGGAAGCGGGTGCCGCGTATGCCGATGGTGGCGGTCGGTGTGGAGAGGCGATAATTGAGGGGATTGCGACGGGCAAGCAGTCCGGTGACGGCACGGAGCCCGCCCTTGATCAGGCTGCTGGCAAATCCGTCCTGCGCCGGCTGGGTCTCATCCGAGCGCATTGTATCAATGCGTACCAGGCTGTTTGGGCTCACCAGAATCTCGCTCTGATCGGAAAAGCGGATTCGCGCATAGGCCCGGTCAGACGTTGAAATAAGATCCCCCTCCCGAATTGCGGAGCGCAGCGAAAGAACGCGCGAGTCGCCGTTGCTTGCCTGGGCCACGACTACATCGGACAAAGCCGCCACCTCTCCCGTCAAGGCCATCGCCGCGGGATGCCATAGCACCGCCGTTGCAAGGAGAACGATTCGAACCGTATGCCACATTGCCGCCACCATGATCAGAAGCTCCAGGCCACAGAGAACGCGCCACGCACCTGGTTGCGTTCCCGTGAGCCGCCGGAATCAAGAATCTGGGCAAAGTCGAGCCGGGCCGACAGGCTGCGCATGAAGCCATAGCGCGCGCCGAGACCCCAACTGGATAATCCGTTGCGATGGACCTCACCCGGCAGCGGATTGACCCGCCAGGTTGTGCCTGAGTCATAGAATGAAAGGAGCCGCAGATTGCCGCCGGAAAGCCCCAGCGTAGTTGCCAGTTCGGGCGTATAGATCTCGATGCTGCCCGACAGGCCGCGGTCGTCGGCAAGTTCGCGCTCGAGGAATCCGCGCACCGAGTACATGCCACCGATGCCGAACTGCTCGCCGGAGACCAGCATATCGTCCGTGTACTGGCCGTTGAACAGTCCGCGCAACTGGAAATCACCGGGCAGCGCGGCAACGGCGTTGGCACCGTAGCGCAACACCGTATAGCGTGAGTCGGCGCCGGCGCGCGCCGCCTGGAAGGCGGCACCGTCGCCATTTGTTCCGCCCGGAATATTGTGCGCCACCTGAAGGTAAAAACCGCCTTCGGCCTGCGCGGCGCGCAAGGTGCCGCTGTAAGTGAGGCCGACAGGATGGAGCGTGATGTCCGGGACCACTCCAGCACCGTCCAGCAGCACCTGGTTGTCGAATGCGCGGTAGTCAAGGCTTGCCGAAAGCTTTTGCTCCAGGGCGCCCCAGCGCGGCAAATAGTAGCTCCAGCGTGCGCCCAGGAATTTACCGCTGCCGCTGACGTTGAACAGACCCTGTACGACACCTGAATTGACGTCGGAGTAACCGGCCGCCATCTCGAGCGCGGAATTTAATTCGTAGAAAGGTATGCGGTAGCCGAGACCGACGATCGTGACCTTGGAAATTTCCGTCGGGGAGCCGACGATCTGCGCGCTGATCGAGTGATCGCTGTCGAACAGGTTGGAATTCTGATAGCCGAAGCGCAGCCTGTAGTCACCGGTCGCGCTGGTGCCGGTATTGTCGAGAGCAATGGTGAAGCGTGATGGATCCTCTTCGACGACGCGCACCGTCGCATCAATGCGATCCTCCGTCTGCCCTGCACGCAACAGCACCTCGATGCGTTTGGAAGGGTCTTCCGAGAGCATCTGCAGGTTGCGTGCAATGTCGGCTGAATTCGGCACCTGACCTTCGCGCAGGGCGGGAAGGCTGGCGCGAATATTGGCTTCCCCGAAAATGGTGTTGCCTTCGACGCTGACGGTCCCGACTACCGGTTGCACGACGGCGATCCTGATCACGCCGCGCGTGATGTCCTGCTCCGGCAGCAGCACGCGCACGGCCCCGTAGCCCTGGTCCGCGTATAGACGTTGCAGTGCGTCGACGGCGCTCTGGATGTCTGCCAGTTCCCTGTTCGTTCCAACGTGTGCGTTGACTGCCTGCTCCACCAGTTCTGCCGGCAACAGGGTGTTGCCGGCCACCTCGAAGCGGTTGATGTCGAAGCGTGGCGCCGGCGCCGGCTCGACTTGCGCCAAGGCTTGCAGCGCCAGCACAGTGGCGACAAATACAACGAGAATGCGTGCAATTGCCATAGGACTCAGTTCATTTCACCGGCGCGAATGATTACCAGGCTTCCATCATCTCGTCGAGCGGGAAACCCATGCCGACGCTGTCCCAGAACTCGGCGACGCGGCGGATCGCCGGCTCGGATTTTTTCATCCAGTCCGGATGCCGTTCGCGTTTGTCGAACACTTTGAAATCCTCGGCGGCGGCCTTGCTGCGGAATCGACTGAAATACTCCGAGGCGCACGCCAGCATGCGCTCGCGCCCGTAGACCACGATCCGGCGCCGCGGCGCGGCAGCCAGCCCGCTCAGGGCAAGATGCAAGTGGTACTGCTCCCAGTAGCGGAGGTAAACATCGAAGTAGTCCTGATCGTCCAGCGTCGCAGGGTTCGCACCGGCGTGCAGGGCGTCCCGCCGCGCCCATTCCTCGATGTTGCCGCGCACCCTGAATTTTCCGCCCGCGGGCAGGCCGGTGGATTTCTCGTAGGTCGAGATCGCCGCAGCGACTGGATGGCGCAGCGTGATCAGGTACTCGGTCTCCGGACCCAGCATGGCGTGAAAGAAAGCGCCCTGGTAGGCAGCCTTGGTCGCCTTCTTGGGCACCATGACGAAATTGTCGTGCATGCGCGAGTTGGCAAAGAACACCTCGACCATCGCCAGATACTCGGCCATGTTCTGCATCATCACCAGTTGGGAGTTGAAGTTCTCGCGGAACTGAAAAGGCGACGCATCGGGAAAGCCGTCGTGCGCGACTGCGTTCGGAACCTCCTCCGGCGCCATGCCGAGGGCAAGAAAAAGCTGCTTGGTCAGGTAGGAGCCGCCATGCCGCGGACAGCCGGCCACGCAGACGAACCGGTAACGGTCCTGGAAGTAGCGCAGTTTCTCCGGCTGGCCGGTGAGTATGTCCGTCAACAACTCGTAGCTGCGCAGGATCGCCTTCTGCCCGGCCGGATGCCCCACCACCGCTTCGACCACGGCCATCGCCGCCTGGCGCCGCTCCTCGGACTGGGCGGGAATCAGATCCTCGGAAAGCTGGTCGAACCAGGTCGGCTCCTGTGCCCGGCCCTCGATATGCCGATGCAGGAAATCGACGAATACCGCGGAAATCGGGAACTCGCGGTCGGTCAGCTTGATTTCTATGCCCATCTCGCTCCATGGCGGCCGAGCCGCGATTGTGTTGATTCATGCTGTTAGCGGCAGACGGCAACCCGCCGGCGGCCCTGATTGTCGTCGTCGCCGGGCGTGCTCTCGCCCGACAGAAGGGCAATCTGGCTGCTGGTATCGGCTGACTCGTTGCTCGCGACAATGAGCTGCGAAGTCAGATCGGTGACGGTGGCGCTATCGATGGGGGGCTCCTGGGCCGGAGGGGCGGCTGCAGGCGGCGAACCGGGACTACCGGGACTACCGGGACTGCCAGGGCTGCCGGGGATGACCGGCGGCGTCGGAGGAACGATCACCGGCGGAACGACCGGCGGCACTGCCGTAACCGGAAGAGCCACAAACGGGGGCGGAACAATGGTGGCCTGAGTGGCAATACTGGCGGTGTCGAGTGCGGGATTGGCCACAACGTTCTGCGTCCCGCCGCCGCTGAAACTGACATTTAGCGGGCTGGTGGAGCCCGGAGCAACCCCGCTGCCCGCCGGACCGGTAATCGTCAGGCCGGTCGTACCGCCGATGGCGACAGTCATTGCTCCGCTCGAATTGATCAGCACGGAGGCGTCGCCGACGCCGGTAACCGTTCCCCCGGTCAGCGCGACATTGCCGCTGGTCGTCAGCCCGAGCGTTCCCGGATCTAACATGGCAGTTGCCCAGGCACCTCCGGGATTGGCGGCAGCACCGTCGAGCGCCGACCCGCCGGCAAGGATCAGGTTGCCCGTAATATTGATCGTCTTGTTGCCGGCCGCCATCAGACTGGCATTGGCCTGGGCGATGGCCTTGTTGATGCCGCCGGCAGTGATTGACGAGCGTGCCGTGCCGCCGGCAATGTTCAGCGAACCACCGGTGTAGGCGAAATCGCCACCCGAAATAATGCCGGCATTGGCCTGCGTGGTCGCCGTACTGGTGCCTGTGCCGTCGGCGCTGGCCGTTCTGCCGAGCACCTGGACGCCGCCCAGGATATCGAGGTTGCCGGCATTGACGAAGGTCATCAGGCCACCCGAC
>CAIZKA010000017.1 GCA_903933395.1 uncultured beta proteobacterium
GCGCCGGCAGCCGCAGAGGAAATTGCCGGAGGCATGGAATAATTTATCGGCACGATGCGTAAACCTTTTGCCGGTAACTGCTGGCGTTCCCCACGAAAGAACAAGGAGCCTTCATGAAAGTCGCAAACCTCATCGCTGCAACCCTCGCCATCGGTCTTTCCTCGGCAGCCATCGGCCAGGTGATCGGCAAGGCGGAAGACCAGATTCGCTGGCGTCAGTCGGCTTACCAGACCATGGCCTGGAACATGGGCCGTATCAAAGCCAACGTTGAAGGCACCTACAACAAGGATCAGGTAGTTCAAGCCGCCAACGTGATCCAGGCGATTGCCACCTCGGGCATGGGCGCTCTATACCAGCCTGACACCAGTTCCGGAAAGGGTTGGCGCGAGACCAACGTCAAGCCTGAGTTCTTCAAGCCGGAGAGCAAGGACGAGATCGGCAAACTCGCCGGTGCGTATATCAAGGAAGCCAAGGAAATGGCGGCAGTGGCAGCCAGCGGCGATGCCGCTGCCGTGAAAGCGCAATTCGGCACGTTGGGAAAAGCCTGCGACAGCTGCCACGACAAGTTCCGCAAAGAACTCAAGTAAAGGCATCGAACTATGAAACGGCCGTCTGCGGGCGGCCGTTTCCTGTTAACAACGGCCTGCCCCAGTCAAGCTACCAGGTCGGGTTTTCGTTTGTCACGGGCGGCGGCGCGGGAATCCAGGCACCACTGGCACCATAAGCGGCGGCAAGTGCAATGACCAAAGCCACGCAGAAGGCCGCGATACCGCCGCCTTTCGCCGTCTCGCCAGCGCCGACTTTGCTGCCCGTGATCATCGACATGATCAGAGCTTCCTTCCTGACCCGAACATAAAATGCGATTGCGCCGAGATGCACCAAAACCAGAAGGATGGTCAGCGGTTCGATCAAACGATGGATGCCGGCCGCCCGATCCGAGAAATCCTTGCCAACTAGCTTGTAAAGAGGTCCGTCGAAGGCGATGTCGTCATTGGCGAACAATCCAGTAGCCACCAGCAGTAGCAGCGTGCCCAGCATGGCCAGCACCGACAGCGCGCCGAGCGGATTGTGCCCGACACCCTGCCACCGACCCTGCAGATAAGCCTGGATGGCGCCCGGTCCGCGCACAAATTGGGAAAAGCGTGCGTAGGTCGAGCCAACGAAGCCCCAGACCAGCCGAAATACCAGCAGGCCGACGATCGTCACCCCGAAGCGGCCATGCCAGTCCATGGCATTGCCGCCGATCTTGACCGAAACGAAGGAACCGACGACGCAGACAACCAAAGCCCAGTGAAAAATCCGGGTCGGCAGATCCCAGACCAGAAAGCGGCGCATCAGAACCTGTTCCTTAGACCACGGCTTCCTGTTTCTCGACCTTGGCCTGGACAAACTGTGCGCGTGATACACCGAGCCACATCACCAGGGGACTGGCGACCAGGACCGAGGAATAGATGCCGAAACAGATGCCGATGGTCAGCGCCAGGGCGAAATAATGCAGGGCCGGGCCGCCGAAAATCAGCATTGAGGTCACCATCATCTGCGTCGAGCCGTGAGTGATGATGGTGCGCGAAATGGTGCTGGTGATGGCGTGGTCGAGCACCTGTGGCGTGGTCATGCCGCGCTTTTTCTTGAAGGTTTCGCGCACCCGGTCGAACACCACCACCGACTCGTTGACCGAATAACCGAGTACCGCCAGCACGGCCGCCAGGACCGGCAGCGAAAACTCCCACTGAAAAAAGGAAAAGAAGCCGAGGATGATCACAACGTCATGCATGTTGGCGATGATGGCCGAGAGCGCGAAGCGCCATTCGAAGCGAAAGGCCAGATACAGCATGATGCCCGCCACCACCAGCAGCAACGCCAGGGCACCGTCTTCGGCCAGTTCCTTGCCGACCTGAGGCCCGACGAACTCGACCCGCTTGAGGCTGGGCGTCATGCCCGGCGCCGTGCCGCCGGCGCCAGCGCTCTGCGTCCCTGCGGGAACTTTCATCAGCGAAGCCATGACCTGCTCACCGACCTTCGAGCTTTCAGTACTCTTCGCCAGCGGAACGCGAATCAGCACGTCGCGCGAGGACCCGAAGTTCTGCACCTGCGGATCGGTGAAACCATCACCTTCCAGTTGCTTGCGGATTTGCGTCAGGTCAGGCGCCTGGGCATAACTGACTTCCAGCAGCGTGCCGCCGGTAAATTCGACGGAAAAATGCAGCCCGCGGGTGGCGAGAAAGAACACCGCCAGCAGAAAGGTGATCAACGAGATGATGTTGAACACCAGGGCGTGGCGCATGAAGGGTATGTCTTTGCGAATGCGGAAAAATTCCATGTCAGACTCCCGGCTTCCAGATTTGTCCGATGCTCACCGACCCCAGTTTGCGCTGGTGGCCGTAGATCAGGTTGATCAGCGCGCGCGACACCACGACCGAGCTGAAGATCGAGGTCAGGATGCCCAGGCAATGCACCACGGCAAACCCGCGCACCGGACCGGAGCCGAATATCAGCAGCGCGACACCGGCGATCAGGGTGGTGATGTTCGAGTCGAGAATGGTCGCCCAGGCGCGTTCGTAGCCGGCGGTGATCGATGCCTGCGGCGAATTGCCGCCGCGCAGTTCCTCGCGCACCCGCTCGTTGATCAGCACGTTGGCGTCGATCGCCATGCCCAGGGTCAAGGCGATGGCGGCAATGCCCGGCAGGGTCAGGGTCGCCTGCAGCAGCGACAGCAGCGCCACCAGGAACAGCAGGTTGGCGGAGAGCGCGAACACCGAGACGGCACCGAACAGCAGGTAGTAGGCCATCATGAATACGGAAATGGCGATGAAGCCCCACATGGTCGAATGAAAGCCCTTGGATATGTTGTCGGCGCCCAGGCTGGGGCCGATGGTGCGCTCCTCGATGATCTCCATCGGCGCCGCC
>CAIZKA010000018.1 GCA_903933395.1 uncultured beta proteobacterium
AACCTGATCGGGAATGCCGTCAAATTCACCGAGCACGGCGAGGTCAGCCTGATCGCGATGCCATTGGAGGCCGACGCCGATAGCGTGACATTGCGCTTCGACATCCGCGACAGCGGCCTGGGCATGACGCCGCAGCAACAGTCGATGCTGTTCACGGCTTTCAACCAGGCCGACAGTTCCACCACCCGCAAATTCGGCGGCACCGGCCTCGGCCTGGCCATCAGCAAGCAACTGGCGGAGCATATGGGTGGCAAGATCAGCGTCGAGAGCGAGCCCGGCGTCGGTTCTTGCTTCAGCGTCACCGCGCGCTTCGGGATCGCCCCCCGCGTTGCCGCAAGGACTCGGGTGGATTCGCTGAAGGGAAAGCGAATGCTGGTGGTCGACGACAACGCGGTCATGCGCACCCTCCATGTGCGAACCCTGCAGTCCTTCGGCTGCGAGGCGGACGCGGTTGATTCCGGCGAGGAAGCTCTGGCCCGGCTGCAGGTGGAGGCGGGTTTCGATCTCGTCATGCTGGACTGGTGCCTGGGCGGCATGGATGGCCTGGAGACGGCGCGCCGCATACGCGCCGCCGGCAACCCGGTGCCGATGGTCCTGATCACCGGCGGCGAGCCTGAGATGGCCCGCGCGCAGATGACGGCCGGAGAGATCCAGGCCTTTCTCGCCAAGCCGGTCGCCCGCGCTGTGCTGCACGACGCCCTGCTCGATGTCCTCGCCGGCAGGACCGCCGCGCCCCTCGCGGTGGCGGCACCGATCGCGGCGCCCGTACTCACGGGATCGCGCATCCTGCTGGTCGACGACAACGACTTCAATCGCGAGGTCGGCCGCGAACTGGTCGAACTTACCGGCGCCGTGGTCGATACCGTCGACGATGGCGCACAGGCGGTGGCGGCGGTGGCCGCCGGCGCCTACGACCTGGTTCTGATGGATCTGCAGATGCCGGTGATGGACGGCTACACGGCCGCGCGCATCATCCGCGAAAGCCGGCCCGGGCTGCCGATCATCGCCCTGACGGCCCACGCCATGATCGAGGAAAAGACCCGCGTGCTGGCCGCCGGCATGAACGGCATCGTTACCAAGCCTATCCTGCCCGAAGTCCTCTACGCCGCGCTGGCACGCTTTCTCGGAGGCGATCAGCCGCGGCAGAAGACACCCGGCCATCTGCCGCCAGCCGTTGCCGCACCCCCGGCGAATGCGGCCCCGCCGCGAACGCCGGCAGCGGAAGTCGCCACGCTGCCGATGGTCTTCGACCACGCCACGGCGCTGACCCGGGTCAGCGGCAACGAAGAGATGCTTCGGCGCTTCCTGAACATGTTTCGCCAACGCAACGCCAACTGCGTGACCGAGATCGGCGCGGCCCTGGCGGCGCCGGACCTGCCGTCGGCGCGGCGCCTGGTGCATACGCTCAAGGGCGGCGCCGGCACCATCGGCATGATGGAACTGCAGGCCGGTGCGACGCGCCTGGAGGAAACGCTGGCCGATACGTTGGCCGACACTCCGGGAAATGACGATCAGGCGCGCCGCGACGCGGAGTTCGCCGTGCTGCAAGCGGCCTGGACGAGGGCAATGCAAGCCTTGGCCGATCTGCTGGACGCGCCTGAACCGCCGGCACGGCAAACCTGAGGGAAACACTCCGATGAATGCATCAAGCGAAGCTGGCTTCGCAACAATGGAAACCGAGTCCGGCGCCCGCATCCTGATCGTCGATGACGACCCGGTGGTGGCGGGCATGCTCGGCGTCACGCTGGCCGCCTCCGGTTTCCAGGTCGTCGAGGCGAACTCCGGCGACGAGGCTCTGGCCATGCTCGCCGGACCGAACTGCGGGCCGCTGCCCGACATCGTGTTTCTCGACGTAGAAATGTGGAACGGCATCGATGGCTTCGAGGTCTGCCGCCAACTCAAGGCCAATCCGGCGACGCGCCACATCCCGGTCATCTTTATTACCGCCAAGAGCGATCCGGCCTACGAGCAGCTTGGCTTCGCGCTGGGCGCGGTCGACTACATCACCAAACCGATCAGCCCGCCCGTTGTCAACGCGCGTGTGCGTACCCATCTCGCGCTCAAGGCCGCTGCGGATTTTCTGCAGGACCGCAACGTCTATCTCGAACAGGAAGTGGAGCGCCGTACCGAAGAGGCCCGCCACCGCACTGAAGAACTGCGCATCAGCCAGGAAGTGACCATGGTGGCGCTGGCGTCGCTGGCCGAGACGCGCGACAACGAAACCGGCAACCACATTCTGCGGACACAGCATTACGTGCTGGCCTTGGCCACGCACTTGCGCGACCATGCGCGTTTTTCCGCCGCCCTGAGCGAGGAGGTCGTCGACCGGGTGTTCAAGGCGGCGCCGCTGCACGACATCGGCAAGGTGGGGATTCCCGACCGGATTCTGCTCAAGCCCGGCCGGCTGGACGCAGATGAATTCGAAATCATGAAGACGCACACCACGCTCGGTCGGGACGCGATCGAAAACGCGCAACGGCGGGTCGGCGTCAGCGTGCCGCTGCTCGAGGTCGCCAAGGAGATCGCGTTGTCGCACCAGGAAAAATGGGACGGCAGCGGCTATCCCGAGGGGTTGGCCGGCGAGGCCATTCCGCTCTCGGCACGGTTGATGGCGGTGGCCGATGTCTATGACGCCCTGATCAGCCGCCGGGTGTACAAGGCACCGATGTCGCACGAACAGGCGGCGGCAATAATCGTTGCTGGCGCCGGACAGCATTTTGATCCCGATATCAGCGACGCCTTTGTCGCGCTGGAGCAGCAGTTCCGCACGATCTCGACGCGCTTTGACGACCAGGATGAGCACATTACCGAACTTGAGGCGCGCGCCCAGCGCGCAGCCATTGGAGAAGCAGGATGAAAGAAGATTCAGGCGTATCCCCCGGCGGTCGCATCCTGATTGTCGATGACGATCCCGTAGTGGCGGGAATGCTCGGCGCCTCGCTTGTCGCCGCCGGCCACGACATCGTCGAGGTCTATTCGGGCGAGGAGGCTCTGGCCGCACTCGCCGGGTTGAGCAGCGAACGGCTGCCCGACATGGTATTTCTCGACATCGAGATGGGGATGGGCATGGACGGCTACGAGACCTGTCGTCGCCTGCGTGCGGCCGTGGCGACGCATGACCTGCCGGTTATTTTCCTGTCCGGGCACGATGAGCTGGACGATCGCCTGCGTGCGTACGACGCGGGCGGCAGCGACTTCATGGCCAAGCCCTTTGTCCCCGACGAGGTATTGCGCAAGGCCCGGCTGGCGATTGCGCATAAGCGACGCCAGGAAGCGGCGATCGCGGAAATAGTATCCTCGTCCGGCACCGCCATAACGGCGCTCACCAGCCTCGGCGATTCCGAAGTCACCCTGAAATTCAGTCGCGGTGCGCTCGGCTGCCGCACGCTGTACGCGATGGCGGCGCTGACGATCGATTCGATGGCCAGCTTTGGCCTCAACTGTCACGTGCAGCTGCGGACACCGACCGTCACCCTGACGCTGACGCCGCGGGGTCCGGCCTCGCCGCTCGAGGAGTCGGTGATTGAACGCTCGAAGACCATGGGCCGGATTTTCAGTTTCGGCAACCGGCTCATCGTCAATTACGACAACGTCTCGCTGCTGGTGACGAACATGCCCCTCGCTGACGAGTCGCTCTGCGGACGCATTCGCGACCAGGCCGCGACGATCGCGGAGACCGCCGAACTTGCGGTCGGTAACATCGCCCTGCGCTCCGAGGCGGTTATTCGCGCTGATGAATTGCGCGCACTGGCGAGCGTCAGCCGTGAGGCCGTCGAGGAACTGCGCGGCAGCTATCGTGAGCTGCAAGTGGCCACCCGGCTTGAGCTGGAAGCCATGGTGCACACCATCGAAGGTCTGTACGTTCATCTCGGGCTGACCAACAACCAGGAGTTCACCATCAGCGACACCGTGCGCGGCGCGGTCGACCGGGTCCTGACGCTGTTCGAAAGCAGCAGCGCGCTCGATCAGAACTTCGCCAGCATCGTCGAAGG
>CAIZKA010000019.1 GCA_903933395.1 uncultured beta proteobacterium
CATCTTGCGGTCGAGGTGGATTTCCATGTTGCCGGTGCCCTTGAACTCTTCGTAGATCACGTCGTCCATGCGCGAGCCGGTTTCGATCAGCGCCGTGGCGATGATGGTCAGCGAGCCGCCTTCCTCGACGTTGCGCGCGGCGCCGAAGAAGCGTTTGGGCTTCTGCAGGGCGTTGGCGTCCACGCCGCCGGTGAGAACCTTGCCCGAGGCCGGCTGCACGGTGTTGTAGGCGCGCGCCAGGCGGGTGATGGAATCGAGCAGGATGACCACGTCGCGCTTGTGTTCGACCAGGCGCTTGGCCTTTTCGATGACCATTTCGGCGACCTGGACGTGGCGCGTGGCCGGCTCGTCGAAGGTCGAGGCGACGACTTCGCCCTTGACGGTGCGCGTCATCTCCGTGACTTCCTCCGGCCGCTCGTCGATGAGCAGGACGATCAGCGTGACATCGGGATGGTTGGCGGTGATGGCGTGGGCGACGTGCTGCATCAGCACGGTCTTGCCGGCCTTCGGCGGCGATACGATGAGGCCGCGCTGGCCCTTGCCGATGGGCGCGATCATGTCGATGACGCGGCTGGTGATGTTCTCGTCGCTGCGGATATCGCGCTCGATCAGCATGTGCTCGGTCGGATGCAGCGGCGTCAGGTTCTCGAACAGGATCTTGTGCTTCGACACTTCGGGCGACTCGCCATTGACGCGGTCCACCTTGACCAGTGCGAAATAGCGTTCGCCTTCTTTCGGGGCGCGGATCTCGCCGTCGATGGTGTCGCCGGAGCGCAGGTTGAAGCGGCGCACCTGGCTCGGGCTGATGTAGATGTCGTCTGTGCTGGCGAGGTAGGAGGACTCGGGCGCGCGCAGGAAGCCGAAGCCGTCGGGCAGGATTTCCAGGACGCCGTCGCCGAAGATGGTTTCGCCTTTTCTGGCTTCGTTCTTCAGCAGCGCGTACATCAGGTCCTGCTTGCGCAGCCGGTTGGCGTTTTCGATGTTGTTGGCGGCCGCCATCTCCAGCAACTGGCTGACGTGATGGGTTTTGAGCTCGGATAGGTGCATGGACTACCTGCGCGGGAATTTCGGCGGATTGCGCCGGAACAGGGGGGTGTCGGGGATGAATTCGGGAACGAATTCGATCAGGAAGGGAACCGGATCGGCGCCGTGAAGGCTTTGGCGCCCGTATTGCTTTGCAACGGCCCGGAATCAGGCTCCGGGCCGAAATGTAACGGGATCAGAGATTGCTGTCAATGAAGGCGGTAAGTTGGGACTTCGACAGGGCGCCGACTTTTTGCGCCTCGACGTTGCCGCCCTTGAACAACAGCAGCGTCGGAATGCCGCGGATGCCGTATTCGCCGGGCACCTTGGGGTTGTCATCGATGTTCAGCTTGGCCACGCGCAACTTGCCGGAATAGTCCCTGGCCACTTCGTCGAGGATCGGCGCAATCATCTTGCAGGGGCCGCACCACTCGGCCCAGAAGTCGACCAGGGTCGGCAGGGCGGAGTCGAGAACTTCGGCCTTGAAGGTGCTGTCGGTGACGTGGTTAATGTGTTCGCTCATGTATTCCTCGGGGAGATTTTGCGTTCCGGTTGCCGCGGGGTGCCGCGCTTGGGGCCGGAGGTCGCGATGAATTGCAGCGAAGCGATCGCATGCAGGATCGAATCCTAGCAAAAAATATCGGCCGTGGCGAACTCTGCCTTGTGCCAACACCGTGCGACGATGGTACATTGTCAGCCCGAACCGGAGCTTAACCATGACTTACGTTGTCACCGAATCCTGCATCAAGTGCAAATATACGGATTGCGTGGATGTCTGCCCCGTGGATTGTTTCCATGAAGGGCCGAACTTCCTCGTGATTGATCCCGAGGAGTGCATCGACTGCACCCTTTGCGTTGCCGAGTGCCCGGTGGAGGCCATCTTCGCCGAGGACGACGTGCCGAAGGGGCTGGAACACTTCACCGCGCTGAACGCCGAACTGACCAAGGCCTGGCCGGTCATCGTCGAGCGCAAGGAGCCGCCGGCCGATGCCGACGAATGGGTCGGAAAGCCGGGAAAACTCGACTTGCTCGAACGCTGATCCCAATACCGGCGCTTTTTGCGCTGAAATCAATCCATGTCCGGCAATACTTTTGGCTCCCTTTTCTGCGTCACTTCATTCGGCGAATCACACGGCCCGGCGATCGGCTGCGTTGTCGACGGCTGCCCTCCCGGCCTGGAAATATCGGCCGCGGAAATCCAGGCCGACCTTGACCGGCGCAAGCCGGGCACATCACGCCACGTTACCCAGCGCCGGGAATCGGATACGGTGGAGATCCTCTCCGGCGTCTTCGAGGGCCGCACCACGGGCGCCACGATCGGCCTCCTGATCCGCAACGAGGACCAGCGCAGCAAGGACTACGGCAATATTGCGGAAACCTTCCGCCCGGGGCACGCCGACTACACCTACTGGCAGAAATTCGGCATCCGCGACCATCGCGGCGGCGGCCGTTCGTCGGCGCGCGAGACGGCGGTGCGCGTTGCCGCCGGGGCGATTGCCAGGAAATGGCTGCAACAGCGCTATGGCGTGACGGTGCGCGGCTGGATGAGCCAGCTGGGGAGCATCGAAATTCCCTTTGTTGACGAGGCCGTAATCCACGGCAATCCCTTTTTTGCCGCCAATGCAGCGATCGTGCCGCAGCTCGAGGGCTACATGGATGCGCTGCGCAAGTCGGGCGATTCGGTGGGCGCCGAGATAACCGTGGTGGCGCGCGGCGTACCGGTCGGCTGGGGCGACCCCGTGTACGACCGGCTCGATGCCGACATCGCCTACGCCATGATGGGCATCAACGCGGTCAAGGGCGTCGAGATTGGCGCCGGCTTCGGGTCGGTGACGCAAAAAGGCAGCGAACACGGTGACGAACTGACGCCCCAGGGTTTCATCGGAAACAATGCCGGAGGGATACTGGGCGGCATTTCCACCGGGCAGGAGGTGGTGGTGCGGATGGCGGTCAAGCCGACCTCCAGCATCCGCCTGCCGCGGCGCACGATCAATCTTGCCGGCGAGCCGGCCATCATCGAAACCCACGGCCGCCACGATCCCTGTGTCGGCATCCGCGCCACGCCGATCGCCGAGGCGATGCTGGCGCTGGTACTGATCGATGCCGCCCTGCACCATCGCGCCCAGTGCGCGGACGTGGTGTGTCCGACTCCGGCGATTCCGGGCCGGGCCCCGGATGGTGCCTGATAGAATTCGAGCGATATTTCCAATAACAATTTTCCAGGGCAGGAAGCCATGCACGTCGATCACCACGATCTCTATAGCGAATTCCCCGATATGCGCGACGCCATCGATGCCCTGAAGGCTTCGGGCGGTTACATCGGCAGTCTGTTCGGACGTTACAACCGCCTCACCGGCAAGGTCGAAGACCTCGAAGAACACGACATGCCGGTCGCCGACTTCACGCTCGAAGACATGAAGAAGGCGCGTGTCAAGCTCAAGGACGAGATCTACCACTTGCTGCTGGCCTTCCGCGCCGGGCAGAAACACAAAGCTTGATCTTCTCGCCGCACGGCCGCCTGGCCGTCTGGTATTTCTGGTACTTCGCGTTCATCGGCGCCTTCCTGCCGTATTTCGCGCTCTACCTGCAATCCATAGGGCTTTCCGCCGGCCGCATCGCGGTGCTGATGTCGCTCGGGCAGCTGATGCGGCTGCTGGCGCCGCTGCTCTGGAGCTGGCTGGCCGACAGCGGCGGGCGCCGCGTACGCATCGTCGTCGCTTCCACGGCGGCCGCGCTGGCGAGCTTTTCGGTGGTGTTCCTGACTCAGGATTTCTTCGCCCTGCTGGTCGGCATGGCGATCCTGCACTTCTTCTGGAGCGCATCGCTGCCCCTGGTCGAGGCGCTGACGTTGGGACATCTTGCCGCCAATCCGGAGCGTTACGGCCGCATCCGGCTCTGGGGTTCGATCGGGTTCATCGTCACCGTCATGGGGGTCGGCCTCCTGCTGGATTCGGCGCCGATCAAGTCCCAGCTCTGGGTGAGCTGGGCCCTGTTGCTGGGGACCCTGCTGAGTGCCTTGACGCTGATCGAAGTGAAGGGTCACGCCGGGCAGATCGCGGGTCCGATCTTCGGTGTCCTGCGGCAGCGCAAGGTGGTATTCCTGCTGGTCGCCGGGTTGTTCATGACCGCAGCGCATGGCGCCCTGTATGTGTTCTATTCGATACATCTCGTCGCCCATGGCTACGGCAAGGGCCTGGTCGGACTGCTGTGGACGCTGGGGGTGGTGGCCGAAATCGTGGTGTTCCTCCTGATGCCCAGGATTTCCGCCAGGATATCGCTGCGGACGATCCTTCTGGCCTGCTTCGTCCTGGCGGCATTGCGCTTCCTGGTGATCGGCTGGGGCGTTGCGTTCATCGGCCTTCTTGTCGTCGCCCAACTGCTTCATGGCGCCACTTTCGGCGCCCACCATGCGGCCACCATGGCCGCCCTCAATCGCTGGTTCGAGCCCGGCCAGCAGGCGCGGGCGCAGGCGCTGTACGGCAGCGTCGCCTATGGCGCCGGTGGTCTGGGCGGCGCCTTGCTG
This sequence comes from uncultured beta proteobacterium, assembly GCA_903933395.1. GTDB lineage: Bacteria > Pseudomonadota > Gammaproteobacteria > Burkholderiales > Rhodocyclaceae > Sulfuritalea. Next base: position 4,547 of record CAIZKA010000019.1, read on the forward strand.
GCCGGCGCCCTGTGGGAAGGGGCCGGCGCCGGGATCACCTTCAGCGCCGCTTCCGCGCTCGCTCTCCTCGGTCTGGTTCTGGTCTGGCGCGGCGTTCCGGGCGATCCGGCCGGCGCGGCTGTGCGATAATTCGAGGTCCCCGCAGAAGCAACCGAGATCATGGCAAAAACGCTTTACGAAAAACTCTGGGACAGCCATGTCGTCCATGTCGAGGACGACGGCACGGCGCTGCTCTACATCGATCGCCATCTGGTGCATGAAGTTACCAGCCCGCAGGCCTTCGAAGGACTGAAACTCGCCGGGCGCAAGCCCTGGCGCGTTTCGTCGATCGTCGCCACGGCCGACCACAACACGCCGACCTCGCATTGGGAACGCGGCATCGTTGACCCGATCTCGCGCCAACAGGTCGAGACGCTGGATGCCAATATCCGCGAAACCGGCGCGCTGGCCTACTTCCCGTTCAAGGACAAGCGCCAGGGCATCGTCCACGTCGTCGGCCCGGAGAACGGCGCGACGCTGCCCGGCATGACCGTGGTCTGCGGCGACTCCCATACCTCCACCCACGGCGCGTTCGCCTGCCTTGCCCACGGCATCGGCACCTCGGAAGTCGAGCATGTGCTGGCCACGCAATGTCTGCTGCAGAAGAAGTCGAAGACCATGCTGGTGAAGGTCGACGGCAAAGTCGGCGCCGGCGTTACGGCGAAGGACATCGTGCTGGCCCTGATCGGTTGCATCGGTACGGCCGGGGGCACCGGTTACGCCATCGAATTCGGCGGCACGGCCATTCGCGCCCTGTCGATGGAAGGACGCATGACGGTCTGCAACATGGCGATCGAAGCCGGTGCGCGGGTCGGTTTCATCGCTGCCGACGAGACCACCATCGCCTATCTGAAGGGGCGCAACTTCGCCCCCAAGGGCGCCGACTGGGACAAGGCCGTGGCTTACTGGCGCACCCTGGTATCGGACGCGGATGCGCAGTTCGACAGGGTGATCGAACTCGATGCCGGGCGGATCGTGCCGCAGGTGACCTGGGGTACCTCGCCCGAAATGGTGACGGGAATCGACGGCACCGTGCCGGCGCCCGAGGATTTCAGCGACCCGGTCAAGAGCGAAGGCGTCGCCCGCGCGCTGCAGTACATGGGTTTGACGCCGCATATGCGCATCGACCAGATCAAAATCGACAAGGTCTTCATCGGTTCCTGCACCAATTCGCGCATCGAGGACCTGCGTGCCGCCGCCGCGGTGGCAAAAGGCCGTCATATAGCCGCCAACGTCAAGCTGGCGCTGGTGGTTCCGGGTTCCGGATTGATCAAGGAGCAGGCCGAGACCGAGGGCCTGGACAAGATATTCATCGCCGCAGGCTTCGAATGGCGCCAGCCCGGTTGCTCGATGTGCCTGGCGATGAACGACGACCGCCTGAATCCCGGCGAGCGTTGCGCGTCGACATCGAACCGCAATTTCGAGGGCCGCCAGGGTGCGGGCGGCCGCACCCATCTCGTCAGTCCGGCCATGGCGGCCGCCGCGGCGATCGCCGGCCGTTTTGCCGATGTTCGTGAATTGTCATAAGGAGAAGTCCATGTTTCGAGTTTTAACCGCTTTCGTCATGATGTTGGCCCTGTCCGCCTGCAATACCGTGGAAGGTATCGGCAAGGACGTCAAGAAAGGTGGCGAAGCCATCGAGAAGGCCGCGAAGTAATGGAGAAGTTCATCAAGCTGGACGGTCTGGTGGCCCCGCTTGATCGCGCCAACGTCGATACCGACGCCATCATCCCCAAGCAGTTCCTCAAGTCGATCAAGCGCTCGGGCTTCGGCCCCAACGCCTTCGACGAGTGGCGCTACATGGATCATGGCGAGCCGGGTCAGGACAGCTCGAAGCGGGCGAAAAACCCCAACTTCGTGCTGAACCAGGATCGCTATCAGGGCGCTTCGATATTGCTGGCACGCAGCAACTTCGGCTGCGGCTCGTCGCGCGAACATGCACCGTGGGCGCTGTACGACTTCGGCTTTCGCGCCATCGTCGGCGAATCCTTTGCCGACATCTTTTTCAACAACTGCTTCAAGAACGGCCTGTTGCCGATCGTCCTGCCCAAGGCGGAAATCGACGCTTTGTTCGGCCTCACCGAGCATACGCCGGACTATCGACTGACCGTCGATCTGCCGGCGCAACTGGTCGTGCGGCCGGACGGCCATGCGATCCGCTTCGATGTGGATGCCTTCCGCAAGGAGTGCATGCTCAATGGCTGGGACGATATCGGGCTGACCCTGCGCCATGCGGAGAAAATTCGCGAGTTCGAGGCCCGTCGCCGCATCGAGCAGCCCTGGCAGTTTGCATAAAGGATTCCCAATGAAGATATGTGTTCTGCCCGGCGATGGCATCGGGCCTGAAATCATGGCCGAGGCCGTGCGCGTGCTGAAGGCGCTGGACCTCAAGATCGAAATGGAAGAAGCGCTGCTGGGCGGTTGCGCAGTGGATGCCACCGGCAGCCCCTATCCCGATGCGACCCAGAAGCTCGCACTGGCAGCCGATGCCGTGCTGCTCGGCGCCGTCGGCGGTCCGCAATGGGACAACAATCCGCGCGAGCAGCGGCCGGAGCGCGGCCTGCTGGGCATCCGCAAGCAACTGGGACTGTTCGCCAACCTGCGTCCGGCGATCCTGTATCCGGAACTGGCCAACGCCTCGACGCTGAAGCCGGAGGTGGTGGCCGGACTCGACATCCTGATCGTGCGCGAACTGACCGGCGACATTTATTTCGGCCAGCCGCGCGGCATCGAGGTGCGCGAGGTGGACGGGCAGAAGCAGCGCTTCGGCTTCAACACCATGCACTACACCGAGAGCGAGATCCGCCGCATCCTGCGCGTGGCCTTCGAGGCGGCACGCAAGCGCAGCCGCAAGGTGTGCTCGGTGGACAAGATGAACGTGCTCGAATGCACCCAGTTGTGGCGCGATGTAGCGACCGAAACGGGGAAGGAGTACCCCGACGTCGAACTGTCGCACATGCTGGTCGACAACGCCGCGATGCAACTGGTGAAGAATCCCAAGCAGTTCGACGTCATGGTCACCGGCAACATGTTCGGCGACATCCTCTCGGACGAGGCGTCGATGCTGACCGGCTCGATCGGCATGCTGCCGTCGGCTTCGCTGGATGCCGACAACAAGGGTCTCTATGAGCCTTCGCACGGCTCGGCGCCGGATATCGCCGGCAAGGGCGTGGCCAACCCGCTGGCGACAATTCTTTCCGTGGCCATGATGCTGCGCTACACTTTCGCCAATGAGGCTGCTGCCGGGCGCGTCGAAGGTGCCGTGAAGAAGGTGCTGGGGCAGGGCTTTCGCACCGGCGACATTTTCGAGCCGGGGATGAAGAAGGTCGGTACCCGGGAAATGGGTGACGCCGTACTGGCGGCGCTGTAATTCGTAAATGAGAGATTGATCATGAAGCGTGTGGGTCTGGTAGGTTGGCGTGGCATGGTGGGCTCGGTGCTCATGCAGCGGATGCGTGAGGAGAACGATTTCGCCCTCATCGAGCCGGTTTTTTTCACGACGTCGAATCCCGGCGGCAAGGCACCGGAATTCGCCACCGGCGCGCCGCTGCTCAAGGACGCGAGGAACATCGACGAACTGAAGGCCCTGGACATCATCATCAGTTGCCAGGGCGGCGACTACACCGGCGAGGTTTTCCCCAAGCTTCGTGAGGCAGGCTGGAAGGGCCATTGGATCGATGCGGCCTCCAGCCTGCGCATGAAGGACGATTGCGTGATCATCCTCGACCCCGTCAACATGGATGTGATCAAGGATGCACTGGCGAAGGGCGGGCGCAACTGGATCGGCGGCAACTGCACGGTCAGCCTGATGATGATGGCCCTGGGCGGCCTGTTCAAGGCCGGGCTGATCGAATGGATGACTTCCATGACCTACCAGGCGGCATCGGGGGCAGGGGCCCAGAACATGCGCGAACTGCTGTCGCAGATGGGCGAGGCGCATCGGGTGGTGAAGGGTCTGCTCGATGATCCCGCTTCCGCCATTCTCGAAATCGACCGCGAGGTCGCCGGCATCCTGCGCGACGACAGCTTCCCCACGGCGAACTTCGGCGTGCCGCTGGCCGGTTCGCTGATACCGTGGATCGACAAGGATCTGGGCAACGGCCAGAGTCGCGAGGAGTGGAAGGGGCAGGCGGAAACCAACAAGATTCTCGGACGCACTGCGGCGCCGATTCCTGTCGATGGCCTCTGCGTGCGCATCGGCGCCATGCGTTGCCATTCCCAGGCATTCACCATCAAGCTCGCCAGGGACGTACCTCTGGACGAGATCAATGGCATGCTCGCCGCGCACAACGATTGGGTCAAGGTCGTGCCGAACCAGCGTGAGGTCACCTTGAAGGAACTGACGCCGGCTGCCGTTACCGGGACCATGAGCGTCCCTGTCGGTCGCCTGCGCAAACTCAGCATGGGACCGGAGTATTTGTCGGCATTTACCGTGGGTGATCAGCTGCTTTGGGGGGCGGCGGAACCCTTGCGCCGGATGCTGCGCATTCTGTTGCATTGATGCCGCGCGTCGAATGCGGTCTGAATGTGATAGTAAGGTTGAGCTTGCATCGCTAACATCATGATGTTATTTTAGTTACGGTCACTCGTTCAGTGCCGGATTCCGCAGGGGATTGATCCTGCCCTTCTGCGGGGCATAAAGCGGGTTCAGCTTCTTTTGATTTGATTGGTTTCGGTTTCTACGTTCATCGCCGATTGATCCGGCCTTGGCCTTCGCCAAAACTTGGTTTTGATAACATGATAAAAAGCCCGTCGGGAGTCACCGTGCCCAATACTGACAAGCGAAATCGTCTCAAAGCCACCGTTATTGCGGCGGCCATTGCTGTCCTGCCGCTGGCATCTCATGCCGCCGGGCTGGGAAAGATCACCGTGCTTTCGGGCTTGGGGCAGCCGCTCAAGGCCGAGCTTGAAGTTACCGCGAATCGCGATGAACTGCCTTCCCTTGTAGCCAAGGTGGCTGCTGCCGAAGCCTTCCGTCAGGCAGGAATCGACTACTCGCCGGCGTTGGCGACCCTGCGGTTTTCCCGTGACATAAAGGAGCGCGGCGGCCGTCGGTACCTCGAATTGAGCAGTGACCGGCCCTTGAATGATCCATTCATCGACGTGCTTGTCGAATTGAGTTGGGCTTCGGGGCGGCTGGTTCGTGAATACACTTTCCTGCTTGATCCGGCGGGTCTGGCGCCGAAAGCGACACCTGCGCCGGTTGCGGCACCCGAGGTACGGTCCGAGCCGGCGATGGCGAAGCCCGCGGAAAAGACTGATTCTGCGGCCATTCCTGCGGAAAGTCGCGCGGTGGCGGATAGCCCGGCGCCGTCAGCAATGCCGGCGCGTGAGCAGCCGCGCGCAAAGACTGCCGAACCCGCCGGCGGAAATTCCCGCGCGGTGGTTTCAGGCGACACTCTGGGCAAGATCGCGGCCCAGACAAAGCCGGAAGGTGTCAGCCTCGACCAGATGCTGTTGTCCCTGTTCCGCAGCAACAAGGATGCGTTTGACGGCGGTAACATGAATCGCCTCAAGGCCGGGAAGATTCTTTCGATTCCGGATGCCGAGACTGCGAATCAGGTTTCCGCTGCCGAGGCGCGCAAGGAAATTGTTGCCCAGGCAGTTGACTTCAACGCCTATCGCAATCGCCTGGCCTCAGCCGCGGCGGCTGCGGAGCCGGCCAAGGACCAGGGCGCAAAGCAAGCTGTCAGCGGCAAGATCGCACCCAAGGTGGAAGACAAGGCACCTCAGGCGACGGGCAAGGACAAGCTGGAAGTGTCACGCACGGAGGCGGCGCGGGACGCAAAGGGCAAGCCCTTGCAGGGCCGCATCGCCTCTCTTGAAGAGGATCTGGTTGCACGCGACCGGGCGCTCAAGGAGGCCGGCAGTCGCATTGCCGAACTGGAAAAGAACCTCGGCGACCTGAAGAAGCTTGCCGAAATGAAGAGTCAGGCTGGTGCTGATCTTCAGAAACAGGCTCAGGCGGCCAAGCCTGCCCCCGCTCCTGCACCTGCCGAAGCCAAGAAACCCGATGTGCCGGCACCGGCACCGGCAGCCAAGCCTGCCGAGGCACCCAAGCCCGAAGCAGCGAAGCCAGTCGAGGCGGCCAAGCCTGCCGAAGCACCCAAGCCCGATGCAGCGAAGCCCGTCGAGGCGGCCAAGCCTGCCGATGCAGCGAAGCCGGCAGATGCGGCCATGCCGCCGCCTGCGAAGAAGAAGGTGGCGCCTCCGCCGCCTCCGCCCGAGCCGGACTTTATCGAGGAAAACGCGCCACTCGTGTTTGGCGGTGGTGCCCTGCTGGCGCTTCTGTTCGGTTGGTTGGGTATTTCGGCCTACCGCAAGAAGCGCGCGGCTGCGACCGAAGCCAATGCCACCATTGCGGAGGCGGACCTTTCCGCGCATTCGGTATTCAGCACGACAAGCATGGCTCCGCCTCCGAGCGAGCAGGAAGCCAGTCAGTTCAGCTCCACGGGCGTGGGTATGGCGGCTCATCAGGAGACGGTAGACCCCGTTGTCGAAGCCGATACCTTCCTCGCTTTCGGCCGTGATGCCCAAGCGGAAGAGATCCTGCTGGATGCTCTCAAGACGGAGCCGCAGCGCCAGGCGATCCACATGAAGCTGCTCGGGATTTACTCGGCGCGCAAGAGCACATCCCAGTTTGAATCGCTGGTAAAGGATCTCAAGGTCCTGACGGGTGGCGAGGGCACGGACTGGGAGAAGGCGATTGCCATGGGTGCCGCGCTCGATCCCGAAAATTCACTTTACGCGTCTGCCTCATCGGCGGCTCAGGCCGAGGCTCCGGCCGATACCAGCATGACCTCCACTACCATCCTGCGCCCGGCCACGGTTGTCTTCGACCAGGCACCGGATCTTGCTGCCGAAGCCGCTCCCGCACCCGGCGCCGGACTGGACTTCGATCTGGACATCGGCACGGCTGAGGCGGGAAGCGACGCGGCCGCCGCGCCGGCAGCGGAGCCGGAAAGTGCCGGACTGGATTTTGATCTCGATCTCGGCACTCCCGCCGCCGCTCCGGCGGCCGGGTCCGCCCCTCAGGCACCTGCAGCGAGCGCGGATGTGGTTCTCGACATCGATTTCGACATGCCGGCAATGGGATCAGCGCCCGCGGTGCCGGACGTACCGCTTGCCGAAGTGCCGGCAACGCCTGCCGTCTCGGCTGCCGACGGAGGCATCGATTTCAATTTCGACATGGGAACGTCCGACTCGGCGGCGCCACCGTCCTTGCCCGAGATGTCCATCGAAACTCCCGCTGCCTCCGGGCCGGCACCGCTTGACCTCGGCGGCATCAGCCTCGAACTCGAGCCGCCGGCGTTCTCGGGCGCCGCTACCGAGTCCGCGGCAGCAGATAAGCCGGACAACCCCGAGGTGGCTACCAAGCTGGAACTGGCGGTTGCCTATGCGGAAATGGGTGACAAGGACGGTGCCCGCGAACTGTTCCAGGAAGCATTGGCTGAAGGAAGTCCGGCGCAGCAGGAAGTGGCCCGCGCCAAGCTTGACAGTCTCGGCTGACAGTTCAGGCTCCCCCGGTGCCTGTGCGCCGGGGTCTGTCGTTCCGGTGAGGCGTCCGCATCCATCAAGCCTGATTCTGCTGGCTGCCGCCGTGCTTCTTGCGGTTGCCTCCCGTGACGGGATCTCCCTGTATCTCGCGTGTTCGGGACTTGTCCTGGTGGCACTGATCGCGGCCGCATCGGATCTGCGTTTGCTGGTGCGGCGCAGCCGCTGGCTACTTCTGACCGTGCTGGTGATGTTCGGCTGGCTGACGCCGGGGACGTCGCTGCCGGGCGTTCCAGGAGCCACCCAGGAGGGTTTGCTGCTCGCCGCCGATTACGTCGCGCGCCTGCTCATCGCACTTGCCACCCTGGCCCTGCTGTTGAAGGCCCTGGCTCCTGCCCAACTTGTTGCCGGCCTGCGCTCGCTCTTGGCGGCAATTGCGCTGCCCGGGCCTTCGCGCGACAGGATAGCCGTGCGTCTGGCTCTGACGCTGCAGGAGGTCGAGGCCGCACGTACTGGTCACCACGGGGGGCCGGCCGGATCGGCTAACAGCATTGCGCTTCCCGCGGTCAGCTTCGGGGCGACAGATTTTATCCTTGGCGCCTTGAGCAGTGCCCTGGTCCTTGGCGCCCTGCTGACATGAGAATCGCCCTCGGGCTCGAATACGACGGTTCCGGTTTCTGCGGCTGGCAGTCGCAGGCAAGCGGCGGTGCGGTGCAGGACGCGGTGGAAGCGGCGCTTGCCGCCGTTGCCGACGCACCGGTCCGGGTGGTCTGCGCCGGGCGCACCGATGCCGGCGTGCACGCGCTGGCGCAAGTGGTGCATTTCGATACCGAGGCCAGTCGCCCGGATACGGCGTGGGTGCGCGGCGTCAACGCGCATCTGCCGGACAGCGTGGCCGTGCGCTGGGCGCAGCCGGTGCCGGACGAGTTTCATGCGCGCTTTTCCGCCCGCGGCAGGCGCTACCGCTATGTCCTGCTCAACCGTGCGCAGCGCCCGGGGCTCATGGCGCATCGCGTCGGCTGGTTCCACCACCCGCTGGATGTGGATCGCATGCGCGAGGCGGCCGGTCTGCTGCTCGGCGAGCATGATTTTTCCGCCTTCCGTGCCGTCGAGTGCCAGGCCAAGTCGCCGGTCAAGACCTTGCGCCGTGCCGAACTTGTGCGCCATGGCGACTTGCTGGTATTTGATTTCGAGGCCAGCGCGTTTTTGCATCACATGGTGCGCAATCTGGTCGGGACCCTCGTGTACGTCGGCAAGGGCGCGCATCCGCCGGCATGGGCCGGCGAACTCCTGGCGGGCCGCGATCGCGCCCGTGCCGCCCCGACTTTCGAAGCCTGCGGCCTGTATTTTGCCGGCGTCGATTATGATCCGGTCTGGCAACTGAAAGTCGGCGCCGGCGAGACGGCGCTGATGTTTCCCTGAACCCGGCCCCCATGACCCGTACCCGAATCAAGATCTGCGGCATCACCCGCGAGGAGGACCTTGCCGCTGCCGTCGCCGCCGGTGCCGACGCACTCGGCTTAGTTTTCTATCCGCCCAGCCCGCGCCGAGTGACACCGCGGCGGGCGGCCGAACTGCTGGCGCTCGTGCCGGCATTCGTGACCCGGGTCGGCCTCTTCGTCAATGAACCTGCCGAGGGTGTGCGCGCCGTCCTGGCGCAGGCGCCGCTCGACCTGCTGCAGTTCCACGGCGACGAAGATGCCGCCTATTGTGCGGGGTTCGGCAAGCCCTGGATCAAGGCGGCGCGGATGAAGCCGGGCTTCGATTTGCTAGAATACGCATCCGCTTTCGCAGGCGCTCCCGGAGCATGCGGCCTGCTGCTGGATGCCCATGTCGAGGGCTACGGCGGCGGCGGTCAGACCTTCGACTGGTCGCTGATTCCGCGGTCTCTGCCTCTGCCGCTGATTCTGTCGGGGGGCCTGCATCCGGGCAACGTGGTCGCGGCGGTGCGTACCGTGAGACCCTGGGCGGTGGATGTCAGCAGCGGCGTCGAGGCGGCACGCGGCATCAAGGATGTACTGAAGATCAATGAATTCATTGCCGGAGTGCGAGATGCAGATGCAGGACATCCCCTATAACTTTCCAGATGCAGGCGGCCATTTCGGGCCCTACGGCGGCATTTTTGTCGCCGAAACCCTGATGCCCGCCCTGGCCGAACTGCGTGAGGCCTATGCCGCGGCGCAGGCCGATCCCGCGTTTCGCGACGAATTCGAGTACGACCTCAAGCACTACGTCGGCCGGCCCAGTCCGGTCTATCACGCCAAACGCTGGTCGGGGCTTTTGGGCGGGGCCCAGATCTACCTGAAGCGCGAGGACCTGAACCACACCGGCGCGCACAAGATCAACAACTGCATCGGCCAGGCCCTGCTGGCACGGCGCATGGGCAAGCCGCGCGTGATCGCCGAGACCGGTGCCGGCCAGCACGGTGTCGCCACGGCGACGGTGGCTGCCCGCTATGGCATGGAATGCGTGGTCTACATGGGCTCGGAGGACATCAGGCGCCAGGCCGCCAACGTCTATCGCATGAAACTGCTCGGGGCGACGGTGGTGCCGGTCGAGTCCGGCTCGAAGACGCTCAAGGATGCGCTCAATGAAGCCATGCGCGACTGGGTGACCAACATCGGCAACACCTTCTACATCATCGGCACCGTGGCCGGTCCGCACCCCTATCCGATGATGGTGCGCGATTTCCAGTCGGTGATCGGCGAGGAATGCAAGACGCAGATGCCCGAACACATCGGACGCCAGCCCGATGCGGTGATCGCCTGCGTCGGCGGCGGTTCCAATGCGATGGGCATCTTCTATCCCTACATACCGCTCGCCGGCGTCAAGCTGATCGGCGTCGAGGCCGCCGGTTATGGCCTCGAGTCCGGCAAGCATTCCGCCTCGCTGACTGCCGGCCGTTCGGGCGTGCTGCATGGCAACCGCACCTACCTGCTGCAGGATGAAAACGGGCAGGTGATCGAGACGCATTCGGTATCGGCCGGGCTCGACTATCCTGGCGTCGGACCCGAGCACGCCTGGCTCAAGGATTCCGGTCGTGCCGAGTACGCCACGATCACCGATGCCGAGGCCTTGCAGGCCTTCCACGACCTGTGCCACGTCGAGGGCATCATTCCGGCGCTGGAATCCAGTCATGCGCTGGCCTATGCGGCCAAACTGGCGCCGACTCTGCCGACGGACAAGGTGCTGCTGGTCAATCTTTCCGGACGCGGCGACAAGGACATGCATACCGTCGCCGAAAAGTCCGGCATCCAGTTCTGACCGGCGCCCGGCATGTCAAGAATTTCGACCACATTTGCCGTACTGGCCACCCAAGGCCGCAAGGCCCTGATCCCCTTCATCACCGCGGGCGATCCGCACCCGGACATGACCTTGTCGCTGATGCGGGCGCTGGTTGCCGGCGGCGCCGACATCATCGAACTCGGCGTGCCGTTTTCCGACCCGATGGCGGATGGACCGACCATCCAGCGCGCATCCGAGCGCGCCCTGGCCCACGGCATGAGCCTGCGCCGCGTGCTGGCGCTGGTCAGCGAATTCCGCAAGGAGAATGCGACGACGCCGGTGGTGCTGATGGGTTACGCCAATCCTGTCGAGACCTACGGCGTCGAAGCCTTTGCCCGTGACGCCGGCAAGTCCGGCGTCGATGGCGTTCTGGTGGTCGATTATCCGCCGGAGGAATGCGCGGCCTTTGCCGCCGTGATGAAGCAGGCGGACATCGATCCGATCTTCCTGCTGGCGCCGACGTCGACCGAGAAGCGCTACGACGAAGTGGCGCAGATCGGCAGCGGTTACATCTACTATGTTTCGCTGAAGGGCGTTACGGGTTCGGGCGCGCTCGACCTTGACGAGGTGGCGCGGCGCATTCCGCTGATCCGCGCGAAGGTCGGCATGCCGGTCGGCGTCGGCTTCGGCATCCGCGACGGCGCTACCGCCGCGCGCATCGCCGCAGTGGCGGATGCGGTGGTGATCGGCAGTCGCATCATCGAGGAAATCGAAGGTGGCGATGCACAGGGAGCGGCGCAACGAGTCACGACATTCCTGAGTGGGGTGCGCGCTGCGATGGACGGAGAAAAGCCATGAGTTGGTTACAGAAACTGCTGCCGCCGAAGATCAAGCGTTCGGAAGGCGTACGCAAGTCGATACCCGAGGGACTTTGGGCCAAGTGCCCGGCCTGTGAGGCCGTGCTCTACGGCAGCGATCTGGAGAGCAACCAGAACGTCTGTCCCAAGTGCTCCCACCATCTGCGGCTGCGTGCCCGGGTCCGCCTCGATGCCCTGCTCGATCCGGAAGGGCGCTTCGAGATCGGCAGCGAAGTCATCCCGATGGATCCGCTGAAGTTCAA
>CAIZKA010000020.1 GCA_903933395.1 uncultured beta proteobacterium
ATCAGGGCGGAGGCGGCGCCGCGTTCGAGGAAGGCGGCGAACTCCGGCGGCAGTTCCAGTTCCGCCACGGTGTGGCGTTGCAAGTCCTCGTGAGCGTCGTCGCGCGCCACTTGCAGCACGCCGCAGGGCGACCAGCGCACCGCCGCAAGCTCGTGCAGGCGGCGCAATGCATACAGGTAGCAGGCGCGCGACAGTCGCGCTGCCAGGGCATCGTCCTTCGCCATGTGCGGCAGCAGGATTCCGGACGGGTTGCCCGACGCTTCCTGCGCGGCTTGCGCGTGGCGCTCGAAAAGCTCGACCTGCCAGCCGCGCGCCGCCAGCCGTTCGCTGATTGCGGTGCCGGCAAGTCCGGCGCCGATGACGATGGCGCGGCGTTCATCGGCCTGCGGCGGATGTCCGAAAGTCGGCGCTGGCGATACGGCGCCGCTACGGCGGCCGTTCAGCATTTCGCGCTTGTTGGCATAGCCGGGACGGCGCTCCAGCGTCCAGCCGCTGCTTTCCAGGGCATGGCGCAGTTCGCCGGCCACGCTCCAGGTCGCCAGCGTCGCCGGATCCCGGCAGAGGCGGGTGACGGCGCTCAGCAGCGCCGGCGACCACATATCCGGATTCTTCGCCGGCGCGAAGCCGTCGAGGAACACCGCGTCGACCCCGGCCACAAGGGACGGCAGCAGGGCTTGTGCATCGCCCAGCAGCAGGGTCAGCGTGACACGGCCTTCATCGAAGTGCAGGCGATGGAAGCCCGGCGTCAGCGGCGGCCACTGCCGCAGTAGTTCGCCGGTCAGGGGTTCCAGTTCGGAATAGGGTGCCAGCAATCCGGCAAGATCATCGCGACGGAAGGGATGCTTCTCGACCGAGATGAAGTGCAGGCGGCCGCGCGCCTGCGACTTGCGCCATGCCTGCCAGGTGGCCAGAAAATTCAGGCCGAGGCCGAAGCCGGTCTCAAGGATGGCAAAGCATTCGGTGCCGATCCAACGCGCCGGCAGATCGTTGCCGGCGAGGAAGACGTGGCGAGCCTGTTCAAGGCCGCCGTGAGCCGCGTGATAGACGTCGTCGTAGAGTGTCGCGTACGGCGTGCCGTCGCCGGCTGCCGCCGGTTCGGCGGGAACCAGCGGAGAGGACATCACCCCGGCATCACTCCGGCCGCATCTGCGGGAAGAGGATGACGTCGCGGATCGACGCCGAGTTGGTCAGCAGCATGACCAGGCGGTCTATGCCGATGCCGCAGCCGCCCGTCGGCGGCAGCCCGTATTCCAGGGCGCGGATGTAGTCGGCGTCGTAGTACATGGCTTCCTCATCGCCGGCGTCCTTGGCCTTGGCCTGCTGCATGAAGCGCGCTGCCTGATCTTCGGGATCGTTGAGCTCGGAGAAGCCGTTGGCGATTTCGCGGCCGACGATGAACAGTTCGAAACGTTCGGTGATTTCCGGATTGCTGTCGCTGCTGCGCGCCAGCGGCGAGACTTCCGCCGGATAGTCGATGATGTAGGTCGGGTCCCACAACTCGGCTTCGGTGGTTTCTTCGAACAGCGCCAGTTGCAGGCTGCCGAGTCCCGCCCGCGCCATGTGCGGCGCCTTCATGTCGACCCGGAGGTCCTTGAGCTTCTGGCGCAGCCAGTCGGCATCGTTGAGTTGCTCGAAGGTGTAGCCCGGATGGTAGTGATGGATCGCGCCGACGATGGTCAGCCGGGCGAAGGGCTTGGACAGATCCAGCGTGCGTCCCTGATACTCGAAAACCTCCGTGCCCAGCGCCTCGCGCGCCGAGTGGCGCAGCAGGCCTTCGGTGAAATCCATCAGCCGGCGGTAGTCCGTATAGGCCTCGTAGAACTCCATCATGGTGAATTCGGGGTTGTGGCGCGGGGAGAGGCCTTCATTGCGGAAGTTGCGATTGACCTCGAACACTTTTTCGAAGCCGCCTACTACCAGTCGCTTCAGGTACAGCTCCGGCGCGATGCGCAGGAACAGTTCCATGTCCAGCGCGTTGTGATGGGTGGTAAAGGGCTTGGCGGTAGCGCCGCCGGGGATGGGGTGCATCATCGGCGTTTCCACTTCGAGGAAGCCGTGATGCATCATGTAATTGCGGATCGACTGGATCATCCGGCTGCGGGCGACGAAGGTGAAGCGCGTCTGCTCGTTGGTGATCAGGTCGAGTTCACGGCTGCGGTACTTCTGCTCGACGTCCGTCAGGCCGTGGAACTTCTCCGGCAGCGGCCGCAATGACTTGGTCAGCAGGCGGATGCTGCTGCATTGCACGGTCAGCTCATCGGTCTTGGTCTTGAACAGCGTGCCCGTGCAGCCGACGATGTCGCCCAGATCCCATCCTTTGAATTCCTTGTGCACGTCCTCGCCGGTGCCGTCGTTGCTGACGAATATCTGGATCCGGCCAGATACGTCCTGGATGCTGGCGAAACTGGCCTTGCCCATCACGCGCTTCAGCATGATGCGGCCGGCGACCTTGACTTCAATCGGGGTGGCTTCGAGTTCCTCGCGCGTTTTCGCGCTGTAAAGTTCGTCAAGCTTGCCGGCGAGGTTTTCGCGCGAGAAATCGTTGGGGAAGGCGCGGCCGGAAGCACGCCAGGCCGCAAGCTTTTCTCGGCGCTCGGCGATGAGGCGGTTTTCGTCGGCGGGTTGCTGTGGCTGCTCGCTCATGATGATGGTCCGATGCGGATTTATGGATAGTGGATCAGACGCCCTGTTTCAGGCTGGCTTCGATGAACTGGTCGAGATCGCCGTCGAGCACCTTCTGCGTGGCGGAGATTTCGACGTTGGTGCGCAGATCCTTGATGCGGGAATTGTCCAGCACATAGCTGCGGATCTGGTGGCCCCAGCCGACGTCGGTCTTGCCGGCTTCGAGCTTGTCGGCCTCGGCCTGGCGCTTGCGCAGTTCGAGTTCGTAGAGGCGCGACTTCAGCATCAGCATCGCCTCGGCACGGTTGCGGTGCTGCGAGCGGTCGCTCTGGCACTGCACGACGATGCCGGTCGGCATGTGCGTGATGCGGATTGCCGAGTCGGTCTTGTTGATGTGCTGGCCACCGGCACCGGAAGCGCGGAAGGTGTCGGTGCGCAGGTCGGCCGGGTTGATCTCGACCTCGATCGAGTCATCGATCTCGGGATAGACGTAGAGGCTGGCAAAACTGGTGTGGCGCCCGCCCGAGGAGTCGAAGGGCGATTTGCGCACCAGTCGATGGACGCCGGTTTCGGTGCGCAGGAAGCCGTAGGCATAGTCGCCCTCGACCTTGAGCGAGGCGCTGCGGATGCCGGCCACGTCGCCGTCGGTCTGTTCCAGCAGTTCGGTCTTGAAGCCCTTGCGTTCGCAGTATTTCAGATACTGGCGCAGCAGCATCGAGGCCCAGTCGCAGGCCTCGGTGCCGCCGGCGCCGGCCTGGATGTCGATGAAGCAGTTGTTGGGATCGGCCGGATTGTTGAACATGCGGCGGAATTCGAGGTCGGCGACCAGTTTCTCGGCCGCGTCGAGATCGCCCTCGACCGCCGCCATGGTTTCCTCGTCATCTTCCTCGCGGGCGAGTTCGAACAGGTCGCGCGCCTCGGTCAGACGTGAGCTGACTCCGGAGAGGGTGCCGACCACTCCTTCGAGGGACTTCTTTTCGCGTCCGAGGGTCTGGGCGCGCTCGGCGTCGTCCCAGAGCTTCGGGTCTTCCAGAACCTGGCTCAGTTCCGCCAGCTTTTCCGCTTTTCCATCGTAGTCAAAGATACCTCCGCAGTTGCTCGCCACGACCGGAGAGGTCGGCGATACGGTTGGCGACGGCATTGATGCGTTCGGCTTCCATGACAATTCCTGCGTGGTGGGCGAAAACGGCGATTATACGCGCTGGGCACTGGCGCTTCACCCGTGTTAGCCGTGGAAATGTCATGCGCCGCACGATGTGATAGCCTGAACTTTTTACTCTCGATACCACTGCAATGTCCGAGATGATCTTCTATGAGCGCGTCGTCGCGCTCAACGACCAGACCCACGCCAAGCTCAGGGTGGGCCCCCCGAGCAGTTTCGCTTATGCCGCCAGGACCAATTCGGTACCGCTTCTGACGAGCGAGTTTTTCGAATGCGCGCGCGAGTATCCGATTGTTTTTGCCCGCGGCGAGGCCGGTCCGGTCGCGGCAGCACTGCTCGGCTTGCGCGAAGCGGAAAATCTCTACGTCGGCAAGGACGGCACCTGGGATGCCCGTTATGTGCCGGCGTTCGTGCGGCGCTATCCCTTCGTGCCGGGCAAGGGCGCCCAGGGTGAATTGCTGGTGTGTATCGACGAGGCGTCGGAGTGCTTCGATAGCAAGGAAGGGGAACCGCTGTTCCGCGGTGGCAAACCGACCGCGCAACTGGACCACGCGATGAAATTCCTCGCGGAATTTCACCAGGGCGCGACGACGACCGAGCTGCTGGGACGCCGCTTGCAGGAGTTGGGGCTGCTGCGGCCGTCCGATTCGGTGGCGCAGCTCAATGACGGCACCCAGTTCCGGCTCAACGGCATGAGTGTCGTCGATGAATCCAAGCTGCGGGCCCTGGATCGCGAGATTGTCCAGGAGCTGTTTGTCAGCGGCGGACTGGCGGTGGTTTACGCCCACTTGATGTCGCTGGGGAACCTGGGCGCGTTGGTCGAGCGGCTGAGCAAACGCGGCACCGCCGGCAAGGCGGCAGGCAGCTGATTCCTTTTTGACGCCGCCGGACGGGCCGTCTGGCGCGGGGTTTCTTCCTGGCGGGAATTTTCCGCTATGATTGGAATTTCCCGCAGCAGCATTTCCATGGCCAAATACGTTTTCGTTACGGGTGGTGTCGTGTCCAGTCTGGGCAAGGGCATCGCCGCCGCCAGCCTCGGGGCGATCCTCGAATCGCGCGGCATCAAGGTTACCCACCTCAAGCTCGATCCCTATATCAACGTCGATCCCGGCACCATGTCGCCGTTCCAGCACGGCGAGGTGTTCGTCACCGAGGACGGCGCCGAAACCGATCTCGACCTCGGCCATTACGAGCGCTTCACCAGCGCCAAGATGGGCAAGCGCAACAACTTCACCACCGGCCAGATTTACGAATCGGTGATCAAGAAGGAGCGCCGCGGCGAATATCTGGGCAAGACCGTGCAGGTCATCCCGCACATTACCGACGAGATCAAGCTGTTCATCAAGCGCGGCGCCGAGGGTGCCGAGGTGGCGATCGTCGAAGTGGGCGGCACGGTGGGCGACATCGAGTCGCTGCCCTTCCTCGAAGCCATCCGCCAGATGGGCATCCAGGAAGGCCGCCAGAATGCCTGCTACATTCACCTGACGCTGGTGCCCTGGATCCCCACCGCCGGCGAACTCAAGACCAAGCCGACCCAGCATTCGGTCAAGGAACTGCGCGAGATCGGCATTCAGCCCGACATCCTGCTGTGCCGTGCCGACCGCGCCATTCCCGAGGAAGAAAGGCGCAAGATCGCGCTGTTCACCAACGTCCAGCCCGAGGCGGTGATATCCGCCCTCGATGCCGACAGCATCTACAAGATTCCGGCCATGCTGCACGACCAGATGATCGACGAGATCGTCTGCCACAAGCTGGGCATCCTCGCCCGCGCCGCCGACCTGTCGGTATGGAAAAAGCTGGTCGATGCCCTCGAGCATCCGCAGCACGAGGTGAATATCGCCTTTGTCGGCAAGTACGTCGACCTCACCGAATCCTACAAGTCGCTCACCGAATCACTGGTGCATGCCGGCATTCACTGTCGCAGCAAGGTCCACATCCACTACATCGACTCCGAAGACGTCGAAAAGAACGGTCCCGGCGCGCTGGCGACCATGGATGCGGTGCTGGTCCCGGGCGGCTTCGGCCGGCGCGGTACCGAGGGCAAGATCGCGGCGATCCGCTATGCGCGGGAAAACAAGGTGCCGTATCTCGGCATCTGCCTCGGCATGCAGCTCGCTACCATCGAGTTCGCCCGTCACGTCGCGGGTTTCGAGGGCGCCAACAGCACCGAGTTCGATGCTGACACGCCGCACCCGGTGGTCGCGCTGATCACCGAGTGGCAGGACCGCGAGGGTCGCGTCGAGAAGCGCGACGCCAGTTCCGATCTCGGCGGCACGATGCGCCTCGGCGCCCAGCGCTGCCCGATCAAGCCCGGTACGCTGGCAGCGACCATCTACGGGGCTGAGGTGAACGAAAGGCATCGCCACCGCTACGAGGTCAACAACACTTACGCGCCGAAGCTCGAAGCTGCCGGCATGGTGATTTCGGCGCGTACGCCGACCGAGGATCTGCCCGAGATGATGGAACTGCCGGCGGCAACCCACCCGTGGTTCGTCGGCGTGCAGTTCCACCCCGAATTCACCTCCAATCCGCGCACGGGCCATCCCCTGTTCATCGCCTACGTCAAGGCGGCGCTAGCGCGCAAGGGTATCAAGTGAAGCTGTGCGGCTTTGAGGTCGGACTCGATCAACCGCTGTTCCTGATCGCTGGTCCCTGCGTGATCGAATCGCGCGAAATGGCGCTCGATACGGCGGGGACTATGCGCGACATCTGCCGCAATCTGGGCCTCAATTTCATCTACAAGTCCTCCTACGACAAGGCCAATCGCAGTTCCGGCAAGTCCTTCCGCGGCCTCGGCATGGAGCAGGGGCTCGATATCCTCGCCGACGTGAAAAAGCAGATCGGCGTGCCGGTGTTGACCGATGTTCACGCAGAGCATGAAGTGGCGGCGGTTGCGGCCGTGGTTGATGTGCTGCAGACCCCGGCCTTCCTTTGTCGCCAGACGGACTTCATTCAGGTCTGCGCCGCCTCGGGCAAGCCGGTGAACATCAAGAAGGGCCAGTTCATGGCACCGGGGGACATGAAGCAGGTTGTGCTCAAGGCACGGGAAGCGAATGGCGGTGCGGCTACCATAATGGTCTGCGAGCGTGGCGCGTCCTTCGGGTACAACAACCTGGTATCCGACATGCGCAGCCTGGCGATCATGCGCGAGACCGGCTGCCCGGTGGTGTTCGACGCCACGCATTCGGTGCAGTTGCCGGGCGGGCAGGGCGACAGGAGCGGCGGTCAGCGCGAGTTTGTCCCGGTACTGGCGCGCGCGGCGGTCGCCGTCGGCGTCGCTGGCCTGTTCATGGAAACGCACCCCGATCCGGCCAATGCCATGTCTGACGGCCCGAATGCCTGGCCGCTGCCGCAGATGGCGGCGCTGCTGGAACAACTGGTGGAACTGGATGAGTTGGTCAAGCGTAAAAGGATGGTCGCATGAGCAAGCTTGCCTACATGGTGGTGGATGCGCGTTCCAGCGATCCGGAAAGGATGGCGGACTACCGCAACCTGGCGCAGGCCGCCGTCGCGGCCTACGGCGGCCGCTACCTGGTACGCGGCGCGCCCTATGAGACCCTAGAAGGCAACTGGCAGCCGCAGCGCCTGGTGGTGCTGGAATTTCCCGGCATGGAAGCTGCGAGAAAGTTCTATGATTCTCCGGAATATGCCGCTGCGCGTGCGGCGCGGGCAGGCGTGTCGGATTTCGACATGCTGCTGGTCGAAGCTTATTGATTCAATCAAGAGGAAACCATCATGAGTGCAATCGTTGATGTCGTCGCCCGCGAGATTCTCGACTCACGCGGCAATCCCACCGTCGAAGCCGACGTCCTGCTCGAATCCGGCGTCATGGGCCGCGCTGCCGTGCCCTCCGGCGCTTCCACCGGTTCGCGCGAAGCCATCGAACTGCGCGACGGCGATTCCGCCCGCTACCTGGGCAAGGGCGTGGTGCAGGCCGTCGAAAACGTCAATACCGAAATTTCCGAGGCCATCATCGGCCTTGACGCCGAGGAGCAGGCCTTCGTCGACATGGCCCTGATCGACCTTGACGGCACCGAGAACAAGTCGCGCCTGGGCGCCAATGCCATGCTCGCCGTCTCGATGGCGGTGGCCAAGGCCGCCGCCGAAGAGGCCGGCCTGCCGCTTTACCGGTATTTCGGCGGTTCGGGCCCGATGTCGCTGCCGGTGCCGATGATGAACGTCATCAACGGCGGCGCGCACGCCAACAACAACCTCGACATCCAGGAGTTCATGATCCTGCCGGTCGGCGCGGTCAGCTTCCGCGAGGCGCTGCGCTGCGGCGCCGAGGTGTTCCATCACCTGAAGAAACTGGTGGACAAGAAGGGCTACCCGACCACGGTCGGCGACGAAGGCGGCTTCGCGCCCAACGTTTCCGGCAACGACGAAGCCATCGAGCTTATTCTCAAGGCGATCGAGTCGGCCGGCTACACCCCGGGACAGGATGTCGTGCTGGGTCTCGACTGCGCCAGTTCGGAGTTCTACAAGGACGGCAAGTACATCCTCGCCTCGGAAAACCTTGAACTGACGTCCGCAGCCTTCGCCGACTACCTGACGACCCTGGCCGACCGCTACCCGATCATCAGCATCGAGGACGGCATGGCCGAGGGTGACTGGGACGGCTGGAAGATCCTTACCGACAAACTCGGCAAACGCGTGCAGATCGTCGGCGACGATCTTTTCGTCACCAACCCGAAGATCCTCAGGGAAGGGATCCAGAAGGGCATCGCCAATTCCATTCTGATCAAGATCAACCAGATCGGCACGCTGACCGAAACCTTTGCCGCGGTAGAGATGGCCAAGCGCGCCGGCTACACCAATGTCATCTCGCACCGCTCCGGCGAAACCGAGGATTCGACCATCGCCGACATTGCCGTCGGCCTCAACGCCGGCCAGATCAAGACCGGTTCGCTCAGTCGCTCGGATCGCATCGCCAAATACAACCAGTTGCTGCGCATCGAGGAAGACCTCGGCGAAACGGCGACGTACCCGGGTCTGGACGCCTTCTACAACATCAGGAAGTAGCGCCTGCGGCGATCCGCAATGAATTGGCCGACGCTGGCGCTGGTCGTCCTCATCGCCCTGCTGCAGTATCCGTTGTGGCTGGGCAAGGGCGGCTGGATCCGCGTCTGGGACTACGAGCGCCAGCTGCAGGCGCAGCGCCAGGTCAACCAGAAGCTGGAGCAGCGCAATGCCGGGCTGGATGCGGAGGTCCGCGACCTGAAGTCAGGCCTCGATGCCATCGAAGAGCGCGCCCGTTATGAACTGGGCATGATCAAGGAAGGCGAGATTTTCGTCCAGGTGCCGCAGAAGGGCCCGCTGACACCATCGCCGCCGGCCAAGCCCGCCGCGGCGAAGTGATTCAGTCGGTCTGCTGCAGTCCGGCGCGGTAGCGCCGCGCGTTCTCCACGTAGCCCTGCGCCGCCAGAAGCAGGCGGGCGACTTCTTCGTCGGAGAGCTGGCGCACGATCTTTCCCGGCGAACCCATCACCAGCGAACGTTCCGGGATCTCCTTGCCTTCGGGGATCAGCGAATTGGCGCCGATGATGCAGTGGCGGCCGATAACGGCCTTGTTGAGGATCACGCTTTTGATGCCGATCAGCGATTCCTCGCCGATGGTGCAGCCGTGCAGCATCACCATGTGGCCGACCGTGACGTTGGCGCCGACGGTGAGCGGCACACCGTCGTCGACATGCAAAACCGAGCCGTCCTGGATGTTGCTGTTGGCGCCAATGTTGATCGTAGCGGTGTCGCCGCGCACGACGGCATTCCACCAGATGCTGGCCTTGTCGCCGAGACGGACATCGCCGATGACGGTGGCGTTGGGGGCGATCCAGGCATCAGGCCCGAGGACGGGCCGGCGGTCACCGAGGCTGTAAATGGCCATGATTGCTCCTCATTTTGAAACCTGTCGCGGGGGCTAGCACTCCCGATTCTAGCTGCGGCCGCTGCGCTTAACGCCGATGATACCGGTGTCAGCCTTCTCTGAAACTTGGCAGCCTACGTCCGCTTCTTCCACTCGGGCTTGGCGCCGGCGGGTTTCTTCCAGTCCGGCTTCTTGCTGTCGCGGGCGGGCGGCGCGCGGCGCGGCGGCCGGGTGTCGACGAACTCGCCGGGTTCCATGACGCGGGTCTTGAGCGCGAACTGGCGCACGCGGATGCGGCGCAGGATGTCCATCAGGTCGTCCGACAGACCGGCCGGCAGTTCCACCGAACTGTAGTCGTCGAACAGGTTGATCTGGCCGATGTCCTTGCCGGCGATGCCCGCTTCGTTGGCGATGGCACCGACGATTTCCTTGGGCAGCACGCCCTGGTTGCGGCCTATCTCGATGCGATAGCGTGCCAGCGTTCCCGGCGCGAACGTGCGCTGTTTCACCGGCGTGTCGCTGCGTCCTTCCTTCACCGGGCGTTCGCGGCGCGGTTCGGCGTCGGCGTGGCCTTCCGGCGGTTTGGTGCTGGCTCTGGCGGGCTTGCGTTCGGTGTCGCGGGCAGGAGTCGGCGCCGGGGACACGGCGGCCGGAGCCGGAGCAGCGTCACGGGGGGCGTGATCGTTGGCGCCCGGCATCTGCAGCGGACGCTCGCGCGTCGCCAGCCAGGCCAGCGCGGCGGCGATCTCGCGGGCGGCGATGTCCTGCTCGCCTTCCATGCGGCGCACCACGTCGAAGAAGAAATCCAGCTTCTCGGTTTTGATGATGTCGACGATCTGCTGTGTGAACTGGGCTACGCGGCGGTTGGCCACTTCGCCCGGTGTCGGCATGGTCAGCGCGGTGATCTTCTGCTTGGTGGCGCGCTCGATCAGCTTCAGCATGTACATCTCGCGCGGCGCGAGGAACAGGATGGCGCGCCCGGTGCGTCCGGCGCGGCCGGTGCGGCCGATGCGATGCACGTAGGCTTCGGTGTCGTAGGGCACGTCGTAGTTGATGACATGACTGACGCGCGCGACGTCGAGGCCGCGTGCGGCGACGTCGGTGGCGACCACGATGTCGATGGTGCCGGCCTTGAGGCGCTCGATGACCTGCTCGCGCAGGCCCTGGGTCAGGTCGCCGTTGAGCGCCGCGACCGAATAGCCGCGTGCTTCAAGCTTGTCGGCCAACTCGACGGTGGCGGTCTTGGTGCGCACGAAAATCAGCGCGGCATCAAAGTCGTCCTCGACTTCGAGGATGCGCGTCAGCGCCTCGAGCTTTTGCCCGGTGTGGGTCTGGCAGTAGGACTGGCTGGTGGCGACCACCGTCGACGTGGCCGATCGGATCTTTATTTCCTGCGGCTCGCGCAGGTGCTCGCGCGCCACGCGACGGATCGCGTCCGGCATGGTGGCCGAGAACAGCGCGGTCTGGCGCTCGGCCGGGGTGTGCTCGAGGATCCACTTGACGTCGTCGATGAAGCCCATGCGCAGCATCTCGTCGGCTTCGTCAAGCACCAGCGTCTGCAGGTTGTTGAGCACCAGGCTCTTGCGCTCGAGGTGGTCCATGACGCGACCCGGGGTGCCGACGATGACATGGGTGCCGCGCGACAGCGCGCGCAGCTGCACCACCATGCTCTGTCCGCCGTAGATCGGCAGCACGTGGAAGCCGGGCATGTGGTGGGCGTATTTCTGCAAGGCTTCTGCGACCTGGATCGCCAGTTCGCGCGTCGGCGTCAGGATCAGCGCCTGCGGCACGGCGCGCTTGAGGTCGATCTTCTGCAGCAGCGGCAGGGCGAAGGCCGCGGTCTTGCCGGTGCCGGTCTGGGCCTCGCCGAGCAGGTCGTGGCCGGCCAGCAGCACGGGGATGCAGGCGGCCTGGATCGGCGACGGGGTTTCATAGCCGACGTCGGCAAGCGCCTGCAGCAATGGTTTGGCAAGCCCGAGGGTGTCGAACCCGGCGGCATTGAGGTCTGGGGAGATGGTCATGGCGTACCTGCGCGGGGCAGGGAATTTCGAGGGAAAGGCAGGCCGGAAATGCTTGAGTCGGCCGGAGAACCGCGCATTATGCCTGAATCTTCAGAAAATAGCTTGTAAATTCGATACTTAGATGCGCAGAAGGGCGATTTTCAGGGGCGGCTGGCCGTCGGAACTGGGGAAGTCGGCTTCCGGCAGGATCCATTCCATTTCGCGGATCGGCCGGCCGGCCTTGGCGGCGCTGCGCTGCAATTGATCCAGCCAGGCGTCTCGCTTCACCTCGGCGACGTTGTTGGTGCAGATCAGCGTACCGCCATCGGCAACGCAGAGCAGGGCCGGCTTGAACACGGAAGCGTAGTCATTGACCAGATCCACCACGCCGAAGGCGCTCTTGGCGAAGCGCGGCGGATCGAGGAAAACCAGGTCGAAGGTCTGCGCCTCGAGCTTGGGAAAGGGGGGCATGAGCTTGCCGCGCACCCGCCCGGGTTGGCCGATGCCCGCATACTGGCGCATCGCGGCGAAGGCGTCGGACTTGACGAAGCGCGGGCGCACCGGGAGCTCGTTCAGACGCACATTTTCCTTGCCGATCATGATGCTCGAATCGGCGAAATCGACATTCACCACGAAGCGCGCTCCGGCCTTTGCCGCCGCGATGCCGACGCCGCCGGTGTAGGCGAAGAGATTCAGCAGCGACTTTCCGGGTGTCTCGTGCATCACCCGCCGCCGCGCGGCGCGCAGGTCAAGGAAGAGCCAGGGGTCCTGCCCGGAGTGGCGCCCGGCAATGCGGTAGGTGACGCCCATCTCGTGCAATTCGCGCGCGATCATCGCCGCTTCGAGCTGGTCCGGCGGCAGCGGATTGCCGATGCGCGAATTGGCGTGGCTGCGGTCGTTGTAGACCAAGGTCAGGCCGGGCAGGCGGGCGGCGTAGAAAGCCTCGATCGCGGCCAGTGCTTCAGGTGCCAACGGGCTGTGGAAGCACTGCACCAGCAGCAGCTCGCCATAGCGGTCGATGGTCAGGCCGGGATGGCCCTCGACGCTGCCGTGGAACAGTCGGTAGGCGTCGGTCTGCTCGGCGTGCAACTGCGCTATCAGGTCGGCACGTGCGTCGAGCGCCGCGGCAAGCAGGGGGATGAGGACAACGGACATGGGAGGTTCCCGGCAGGTATTCCGCGCGCGCCGGTGGCGGCAATGGCGGAAAAGGGCGACATCTTACGCGCAAGCGGGGGTTAAGTCGCCGTGTTGTCAGCGCCGACTATTGGCCGGCTCTAGTCGCGCCGCCGGTAAGTACTGGCCGGATCCTTCGCCGGCGGTGTATCGGCCGGTTGGGCGGCCCGGGCCTCCGCCGCCAGTTTCTGCACATTGTCGCCCGTCAGGCTCCTGAGGAAAGCGACGAGGGCCTGCTTTTCCGTCGCGGATAGACCAAGCGGCTTGAGCAATGTGTCTTTCTGCGGGTTGTCGATGCCGCCGCGGTCATAGAAATCCACTACCGCTTCCAGCGTGGCGAGCGAGCCGTCGTGCATGTAGGGGGCGGTCAGCGCAACATTGCGCAATCCCGGTGTGCGGTAGGCCCAGGAGTCGGCCGGGTCGAGGGTCACTTCATAGCGTCCGACGTCGGGCAGCGGTCGTTCGAACGAATCCAGCGCCTTGTCCTCGATCTCGACGAACTTGCCCGGTGCCAGTTGCACGCGGTGTTTGCCGGGGAGGCCCATGCTGTGCGCGTAGCCGATGCCGGTGTTGTGAAAGCGGTTGTCGCTGAACAAGGCATTCCTTTCGCCGGCGACATGGCAGGCGCTGCAGCCGGCCTTGCCGCTGAACAGCCGGAAACCCGCCTGTTCC
>CAIZKA010000021.1 GCA_903933395.1 uncultured beta proteobacterium
AACTTCATTGCCGGCGGCGCCGGCGGCGGCCTGCTGCTGTTCAATTCACTGGTCAGTGTCGACCCGGACGTCATCCGCACCGCAACCGTGCTGGGCCTGATGCTGATCGGCGGCGGCCTGACCTGCGTCTGGTTCGAGATCGGCCGGCCCTGGCGTGCCTTGAACGTCTATCGGCATTTCGGCACCTCATGGATGACGCGCGAGGCGGTGGCGGCGCTGATACTCTTCCCGCTCGGTGCGTTGGCACTGATGACCGTGCAGCCGGGCCTGGTCCTTGTCACGGGAATTCTTGGTCTGGTCTTTCTTTACAGTCAAACGCGAATCCTGGCGGCCAACAAGGGCATCCCGACCTGGCGGCATCCGCGCAGCATCGCTCTGATGATTGCTACCGGTCTGGCCGAGGGCGCCGGCTTTTTGGCCTGCGTAGTGTCCCTTTCTCCGTTGCCGATCGGCCCTCTGGCACTGGTTTTCCTGGTCGTCCTGATCGCCGTCCGGGCGTATTTCTGGAGAAGCTATCTGGCCGGCTTGCGTGCCGATGGTGCGCCCGATGCGGCATTGGGGGTCTTGACCGGATTTGCACCGCGGTTTGTCCTGCTGGGCCACGTTGGCCCTGCGCTTCTTGTCGTGGCCGCGCTGGCCGGCATGCCGGGGCGGGCCGGGCTGGTCTTTGCCGCCGGACTCATGGTGGTTGCCGCCGGCTGGGTGCTGAAGTACACATTGATCAGGCGTGCCGGATTTACCCAGGGGCTGGCACTGCTGCACCTGCCGGTGCGCGGGGGAGGGCCGGCAGGCCCTGCCGCCAAGCCCGGCTGGAAGGCCATTGCCGGCGTAGAAGTCGCATAATAGCTTTCAGGGAAGCAAACAAGAGGCGGGGCCGATGAGCCCTGTCGAACCGGAGGAGTTGGGATGTACGAAGTACGCTTTCACGGCCGTGGCGGCCAGGGTGCCGTTACCGCAGCAGCGATGCTCGCGGCGGCGCTGCTCGAAGAGGGAAAGTACGCCGTGTCGATCCCTTCCTTCGGCTTTGAGCGGCGCGGCGCTCCGGTGGTTTCCTTCCTGCGCTGCAGCGATCGCGAGATCCGCCAGCTGACCAACATCTATACGCCCGACTGCCTCATCTGCGTCGATCCGACGCTGGCCAAATCTGTCGATATTTTCAGCGGACTCAAACCCGGCGGCACGCTGGTGCAGGCGACGCACCGGCCGCTTGACGAGGTGGCCATCTCCGACGCAGTGGGCAGGGTCGGCCTTTGCGATGCGATAGGCATCGCGCTCCAGATCTTCAACAAGCCGATCACCAATACGCTGATGCTGGGCGCTTTCGCCAGGACCACCGGCGTCGTCTCGCTGGATGCCCTCAAGCGTTCGCTGGAAGATTCGGACTTCCGCGACGCCGGCCTGAAGCAGAACATGATCGCGCTGGAGCGCGGCTACCACGAGACGACGGTGCACACCATAGAGCGGAGGGCCGCCGCATGAGTCGTCACAACAGCTACCCGATGTTCAACCTGGAACTGGCCAATGTGCCGGACGACCTGAGCCCCGTCGCCACCGTAATGAGCCCGATGCTGCCCGGCGACTGGCGCAGCATGCGCCCGGTGGTCGACCGCGACAAGTGCGTCAAGTGCGCCGTCTGCTGGCTCTACTGCCCGGTGCAGTGCGTCGAGGAAAAACCGGCCTGGTTCGATTTCAACCTGAAAACCTGCAAGGGCTGCGGCATCTGCGCCAACGAGTGCCCGCAACGCGCGATCACCATGATTCCGGAGGCGACGTGAGCAGCGGAGGGGGACCCGTGAGCGCAGCGAGCGGGGGCGTAGCGTCCGCGAACGTCGCTTGCCGCCGACAGCGGGGTGATTCGATTTATAGGAAAGGGCTCGGAGGCGGCAACATGAGCAGCGATTGCCGCCGTATCGCCAGCGCCGACTTTTTCAGGAGCCGTGTGACGCCGTTTGTTCCCCGTCATTCCGGGCTTGACCCGGAATCCAGCAGCGCCCCTCTGGATTCCGGCTTTCGCCGGAATGACGAGCTTGAAGTTGGTTCTTCCTTCGCATCCGTTCCGGAGGCCGCATGAGCACCGCCACTCTTGAAACGCCGAGCCAGGCCAAGCGCGCCAAGCAGAAGGTCATGCTCGTCGAAGGCAACGAGGCCGCCGCGCTGGGCGTCGCCCTGGCGCGTCCCGACATGGTCGCCGTGTATCCGATCACGCCGCAGTCCTCGCTGGTCGAGCATGTCGCCAAGTTGATCGCCGACGGCAAGATGGATGCCGACATCGTCGATGCCGAAGGCGAGCATTCGGTGCTCTCCGTGCTGCAGGGCGGGGCGCTGGCCGGGGCGCGGACCTACACCGCCACCTGCGGCCCCGGCCTGGCCTTCATGTTCGAGCCTTATTTCCGCACC
>CAIZKA010000022.1 GCA_903933395.1 uncultured beta proteobacterium
ATGATCGACATCGTGGTTTTGTTCTTCCTGTTTGGTCTCGCGGCCGGACTGTTGCGCTCGGAACTCAAGCTCCCGGCCGCGCTCTACGAATCTCTGTCCGTCGTCCTCTTGCTGACCATCGGCCTCAAAGGTGGCGAGGGGCTGGCCCGGCAGGCCGTTCTACCGCTGCTGCCGCAACTGGGGGCCGTCATCCTGCTCGGAGCGCTGCAGACGCTGATCGGTTTTGCGGTACTGCGTGGCGTCGGTCGCCTGGCCCGTGCCGATGCGGCGGCGATGGCGGCGCACTACGGTTCGGTCAGCGTGGCGACGTTTGCCGTCGGCGTGAACTGGCTGATGAACCGAGGCATCGAATTCGAGCCCCAGATGGCGATCTTCCTTGCCGTCATGGAAGTGCCTGCCATCATGGTCGGCATCCTGCTGGCGCGCGGCATCGGCCGCCAGACCGACTGGAAACTGCTGGCCCACGAGACCTTTCTCGGCAAGGGCGTGACCCTGCTCCTGGGTGGCATGCTCATAGGCTGGATCGCGGGGCCGGCGGGGCTGGCGCCGGTAAAGAGTCTGTTCTTCGAGCTGTTCAAGGGCGTGCTGGCGTTGTTCCTGCTCGAGATGGGGCTGATCGTCAGCCGCCAGATCGGCGAATTGCGCACCCGCGGCGCGTTCATCATCGGCTTCGGCCTGCTGATGCCGCTGTTCTCGGCCCTGCTCGGCGCGGCCTGCGGCATGATGCTGGGACTCTCGGTGGGCGGCCTCACGCTGCTGATCACGCTCGCGGCCAGCGCTTCCTATATCGCGGCGCCGGCGGCCATGCGCATGGCGGTGCCGGAGGCGAATCCGGCGCTCTCGCTGGCCGCCGCGCTGGGCGTCAGCTTTCCCTTCAACATCCTGGTCGGGCTGCCGCTCTATCATGCCCTCGCCGTCCGTCTTGCAGGAGCCGCGCCATGAGCCTGACAACCGAACAACGCACCTTGTTGACCGTGATCACCGAAGCTGTGATCGAAAAGCAGCTGCTGCGTGACTTCGACCATCTGGGCGCGCGCGGCTATACGGTGTCCGATGCCCGTGGCCGTGGCAGTCGCGGACTGCGCGACGCTTCCTGGGACGAGGCCGCCAATATCCGCATCGAGGTGATCTGTCCCCGCGCAATGGCCGAAGACCTCATCAGCCACCTTGCGGCGCACTACTACGACGATTACGCCATGGTCGCATTCCTGCAGGACGTGGCGATCCTGCGCGGCAAGAAGTTCTAAGCGGACAAGCGCACTGCGCAGCGAAAAGTTTTGCGCTGCGGTATCCACCGGACGGCGCCGGTGATACGGCACTCAGGCCGTGGTCTGTGCCACGGCATGTTCCCAGCGCTGCATCAGTTCATTGGCGCGGTCGCGCGACATGGTCGGGTAAAAAGTTCTTTCGGCCTGCCAATGTGCGGCAAGTTCTTCGAGCCCGGCATAGACGCCGCAGGACAGGCCGGCGAGACAGGCCGCACCCAGCGCCGTGGTCTCGATGACTTTCGGCCGGACCACGGGGATGCCCAGCAGGTCGGCCTGGAACTGCATCAGCAGGTTGTTTACGCAGGCCCCGCCATCGACGCGCAATTCCGTCACCTCTTTGCCGTCCGCCAGATCGCGGCTCATGGCCTGCAGCAAAGCTGCACTCTGGAAGGCGATGCTTTCCAGCGCGGCACGGGCGATGTGCGCCACGCTAGTGCCGCGGCTAAGACCGAGGATGGCGCCGCGCGCATCGGGTTTCCAGTAGGGGGCGCCGAGGCCGGTAAAGGCAGGCACGAACACCACGCCGCCGCTGTCGGGCACGCTTTC
>CAIZKA010000023.1 GCA_903933395.1 uncultured beta proteobacterium
CGCATAAACCTGGCGCGCCTTGACGGCCTCGACGATCTTCTTGGCGATCAAGGGAAAAATGCCGAGCAGGGCAAACGAGGCGATCAGGCCCGGCGAGAGGATGCCGGAGAAGCTGCTGATGCCGGCCAGCTGGGTACCGGCATTCACGTACACCAGCGTGCCGGCCAGCATGCCGACCTGGCTGACCCAGTAGAAGGTCGCCGCACCCATGGGCGTCAGGCCCATCAGCAGGTTGATCATGAAGAAGGGAAACACCGGCACCAGGCGCAGCGTGAACAGGTAGAAACCGCCCTCCTTCGCAACCCCGGAATTGATCGCGCGCAGGCGCTCGCCGAAGCGGCTCTGCACCCAGTCGCGCAGCAGGAAACGCGAAGCGAGGAAAGCCAGCGTGGCGCCGATCGACGAGGCGAAAGAGACCAGGATCGTGCCCCAAAAGAGGCCGAAGATCGCCCCGGCGACCAGCGTCATCATCGCCGCACCGGGCAGCGAGAGGCCGGTGACGGCAACATAGGCGAGGAAAAACAGCAGCGCTGCCGTCAGCGGCTGCGCCGCGCGCCAGTTCTCGATGGCCTCCTGCCGGACCTTGAAGGCATCCAGACTGAAATAGCGGCCGAAATCGAAGCCGAAATAGAGTGCCACGACCGCGGCAATAACAGTGGCAAGCAGAATCTTGCGTAGCGGCAAAAACTTCTCCCGATTTGAATCGCCGGATGGCGAAATGCCACCCGCTTCCGCTACCAGTCGGTGACGACGCCGACTACCTTACATTGCCGGCCGCCTTTGCGTAAGTCCCGGACGGCGGGAACCCCGGTGTTCCGCTTGTTCGGGTCGCGCACGGGACCTGCCTGAAACCGGTTATTGCATTGCAGCAATTTCGGGCTAAGATACCATTATCAGCATAGGGAGCGCAGTCATGACCCATTTAGAAACCAGCAATTCCGAATACATCGAAAACCGCACCTTCGACGAAATCGCCATCGGCGACAGTGCGCGTCTGGTGCGTACGCTGCGCCATGAGGACATCCAGATGTACGCCATCATGTCCGGCGACATCAATCCCTCGCACGTCGATCCGGAGTACGCCCATTCATCGATGCTGCGCGAAGTCATCGCCCACGGCATGTGGGGCGGCGCCCTGATTTCGAATGTCCTCGGCACCCAGTTTCCCGGCCCGGGAACGGTCTACAAGGATCAGACTCTGCACTTTTCGCTGCCGGTGCGTGTCGGCGACACGCTGACCGTCACCATTACCTGCGAAAAGAAATTTCCGCGCACCCATCACATGGTGCTCGACTGCCAGTGCACCAATCAGGACGGACAGAAGGTCATCAGCGGCACGGCTGAAGTGCTGGCGCCGACAGAAAAAATCAAGCGACTGAAGGCCAATCTGCCGGATTTCAAGCTCTCTGAAACCCGCAAGGCGCGTTTCGAACACCTGCTGGAAATCACCAAGGGGCTGGCTCCGGTTTCGATGGCCGTGGCCCACCCCTGCGATACCGAATCGCTTAAAGGGGCCTTGCAAGCACGTGATCGCGGCCTGATCATCCCGACCCTGATCGGCCCCGAGGACAAGATCCGCCAGATCGCCGAAGGCAACCAGTTCGACCTCTACGGCTGCACCCTGATCAACGTGCCGCACAGCCATGCCGCCGCCGAGGTCGCCGTGTCGCTGGCGCGCGAAGGCCAGGTCGAGGCGCTGATGAAGGGTTCGCTGCACACCGACGAACTGATGAGCGAAGTGGTCGACAAAGCCACCGGCCTGCGCACCGCGAGGCGCATCAGCCATGTCTTCCTGATGGACGTGCCGACCTACCCGCGCCTGCTGTTCATCACCGATGCCGCGGTGAACGTCGCCCCCGACCTCGCGGCCAAGGTCGACATCGTGCAGAACGCCATTGACCTGGCGCACATGCTGAAGATCGCCGACCCCAAGGTGGCCATCCTCGCCGCGGTGGAAACCGTCAATATCGCC
Source organism: uncultured beta proteobacterium (assembly GCA_903933395.1). GTDB lineage: Bacteria > Pseudomonadota > Gammaproteobacteria > Burkholderiales > Rhodocyclaceae > Sulfuritalea. Next base: position 1,973 of record CAIZKA010000023.1, read on the forward strand.
ATGCAGGCGACGCTCGACGCCGCCGCCCTGTGCAAGATGGCCGACCGCGGCCAGATCACCGGCGGCCTCCTCGACGGCCCGCTGGCCTTCGACAACGCCATCTCGCTGGTTGCCGCGCGTACCAAGGGCATCAAGTCCGTGGTCGCCGGCCAGGCCGACATCCTGCTGGTGCCCGACATCGAATCCGGCAACATGCTGGCCAAGCAACTGGAATATCTGGCCGACGCGCTGACCTCGGGCATCGTGCTGGGCGCGCGGGTGCCCATCGTGCTGACCAGCCGTGCCGACTCCGCCGAAACCCGTACTGCCTCGACCGCCGTGGCCATGGTCATGGCGCACGCAAAACGCAAGAAAGTTTGAGGAACCGCTGCTCAAGTCCCGTTTCGTCCCCGGATCAAGTCCGGGGCAGGCTATTCCGGCGAACGCCGGAATCCAGAAGAATCATGGAACTGGATACCTGCCTTCGCCGGTGTGACGGCTTATTCAGTACTACGCTAAGGAAAACAAAATGGCCGATGCAATCCTCACCCTGAATGCCGGCTCGTCGTCGATCAAGTTCGCCCTGTTCGCGCGCAATACCGAGATATCCCGCAAGCCCGAACTGGTCGGCCAGATCGACGGCATCGGCGCCGCCGGCGGGCAGGCCGCGCACCTCAAGGTCAAGGATGCCAGCGGACGCGTGACGGCCGACACCGACCTCGAACTGGACGGCACGGCGCAGTCCCCGCAAAAGGCAGCGCTGGGCCTGCTGGTGGACAGGCTGCGCCGCAGTGACGCGGGCTGGCATATTGCCGGCGTCGGCCATCGCATCGTGCATGGCGCGGAGAAATTCTCGCAGCCGGTCGTGCTCGACAGCGCCATGATCGATACGCTGCGCGGCTTCACGCCGCTGGCGCCGCTGCACCAGCCGCACAACCTGGCCGGCGTCGATGCGCTGACCGCGGCCCTGCCCGGCATACCGCAGATCGCCTGCTTCGACACCGCATTCCACCGCAGCCAGCCCGATGTGGCACAACTCTTCGCCCTGCCCCGTGCCATCACCGCGCAAGGCGTGAGGCGCTACGGCTTTCACGGGCTGTCCTACGAATATATCGCCGAGGCACTGCCGCAGCACGTCGATCCCGGCGTCGCCCGCGGCCGTGTCATCGTCGCCCACCTGGGCAATGGCGCCTCGATGTGCGCGATGAAGGATCTGAAGAGCCGGGCCTCGACCATGGGCTTCACCGCCGTCGATGGCCTGATGATGGGCACCCGCACCGGCAACCTCGATCCCGGCGTGCTGCTCTACCTGATGGACTACCTGAAGATGGACAGCAAGGCCCTGACCAGCCTGCTCTACAAGGAATCCGGCCTGCTCGGCGTGTCCGGCATCAGCGGCGACATGCGCGTGCTGCTCGAATCGAAGGCGCCCGAGGCGCGCGAGGCCATCGACCTGTTCTGCTATCGCATCGTGCGCGAAATCGGCTCGCTCGCGGCCGCTCTGGGCGGGCTCGATGCCCTGGTATTCACCGGCGGCATCGGCGAGCATGGCGCCCCGGTGCGCGAACAGGTCTGCAGCCAGCTCGACTGGCTCGGTTTGACCCTGAATCCGGCCGCCAATGCCGCCAACGCGACAAAAATTTCGACCGCCGGGAGCCGGATTGACGTCTGTGTCATACCCACGAATGAAGAGTGGATTATTGCGCGGCACACCGCAAAACTCATCGGCTGAGCAGGCACTTTCGTGTTTTTCCAGGCCTGTCGGGACTGTCAACCCCCGTGCTTGAACCCATGCATCAGCCCAAGCAATAAGCGGCCCAAACCGGCCTAAAGGCAAGTCTTGAAAAGCGGCGCCATCCTGCTGTTTTTCTTCCCATTTCAGCTCTCAAAAACATACTATATCTAGTAGGGCGTACCTGCTTGCCGCACTAGGCGATTTTTTAATTAATTGTTTTTATTGGTTAAAATATTTTTTGCTTTTCACGAACGAGAGCTGGAGTTATGCTTCGGCGCTCACTGGAACCTTAATCGGAACTGTCCTTCGGAAGAGACCATGACCACGACAACTAAAAATACTGAGGAATCAACAAACTACGAGCACACAGGGCAGATGGATCTGCCCCTGCCGCAGGAAATATCAGGCGAAGTCCTGATCGAAAAATATGCCAAGGGTACCGAACGCGACGTGCGCGATGTGCGCAACCGCGTCGCGCGTGCGCTGGCTTCGATCGAAGTCGACGACAAGCGCGCACTATGGGAGGAACGCTTCCTCGAAGCCCAGGAAAACGGCTTCGTTCCGGCCGGCCGCATCAACTCCGCCGCCGGCACCGATCTGTGCGCGACGCTGATCAACTGCTTCGTGCAGCCGGTGGGCGATTCGATTTCCGAAATCGTCGACGGCCGTCCCGGCATCTACATGGCATTACTGCAGGCCGCCGAAACCATGCGCCGCGGTGGCGGCGTCGGCTATGACTTCTCGTCCATCCGCCCGATCGGCGCCCACGTCAAGGGCACGCAATCGCGCGCTTCCGGCCCGGTGTCCTACATGCGCGTCTTCGACCGCTCCTGCGAGACCGTCGAATCGGCCGGTAGTCGTAGAGGGGCGCAAATGGGTGTCCTGCGCTGCGACCATCCGGACATCGAGGAATTCATCCACGCCAAGGATGCCGGCGACCTGACCAACTTCAACATCTCGGTCGGCGTCACCGATCCCTTCATGCAGGCCGTGGAGGCCGACGGCGACATCGAACTGACGCATCGCGCGACGCCCTCGGCCGACATCAAGGCCGACGGCGCCTACCAGCGCGGCGACGGCAGCTGGGTGTATCGCAAGGTGCGCGCGCGCGACCTGTGGGAGCAGATCATGCGCTCCACCTACGACCACGCCGAGCCGGGCATCCTCTTCCTCGACCGCATGAACAAGGACAACAACCTTTACTACTGCGAAACCATCGAGGCCACCAACCCCTGCGCCGAGCAGCCGCTGCCGCCCTACGGCTGCTGCTGCCTGGGCTCGATCAACCTGACGCTGTTCGTCAAGGACGCCTTCAGCAAGAGCCCCAGCTTCGATTTCGCCGCCTTCGGCCGCGTTATCGACACCTCGGTGCGCATGCTCGACAACGTGCTCGACGCCACGCACTGGCCGCTCGAACAGCAACTCAAGGAAGCGCAGAACAAGCGTCGCGTCGGCCTCGGCTTCACCGGCCTCGGCGATGCGCTGATCATGCTCAAGCTGCGCTATGACAGCAATGCCGCGCGCGCCATGGCGACCAAGATCTCCGAGTACATGCGCGACCGTTCCTACCTGTATTCGGTCGAACTGGCGAAAGAGCGCGGCGCCTTCCCGCTGTTCAATGCCGACATGTACCTCTCCGGCGGCAATTTCGCCTCGCGCCTGCCGCAGGACATCAAGGACGCCATCCGCAAGCACGGCCTGCGCAATTCGCACCTCTTGTCGATCGCGCCCACCGGCACCATCAGCCTGGCCTTCGCCGACAATGCCAGCAACGGCATCGAGCCGCCCTTCTCCTGGGTCTATACGCGCAAAAAGCGCATGGCTGACGGCACCTTCAAGGAATACGCGGTCGAGGACTATGCCTGGCGCCTGTACAAGCACCAGGGCGGCGATGTTTCCAAGCTGCCCGAGTACTTCGTCACCGCTCTGGAAATCTCGGCCCAGGCCCACGAGCAGATGGTCGCCGCCGTGGCGCCCTATGTCGACACCTCGATCTCGAAGACGGTGAACGTTCCCGCCGACTACCCGTATTCGGAATTCGAAGACCTCTACATGGTGGCCTGGAAATCCGGCCTCAAGGGACTCGCCACCTACCGGCCCAACTCGGTGCTGGGCAGCGTGCTCTCCGTCGGCAGCAGCACCCCCGCGGAAAACGCCCAGAAGCAGCCGCAGGACGTCACCATCGACCACGCCAACCGGCGCCTGTCGATCGGCGCCCTGCCCGCTCCGGTGCTGGCATCCCTGCGCTGGCCCGGCCGTCCGCGCATGACCGACGGCAATGCGGCCTGGACCTACATGATCGAAGCGCCGCACGGCGAGTTCGCCCTTTTCGTCGGCCAGATCGAAAACGAAACGGGCCGCGACGTGCCCTTCGAAGTCTGGGTCAATGGCGCCGAACAGCCGCGCGGCATCGGCGCCGTGGCCAAGACCCTGTCGATGGACATGCGCGCCAACGACAAGGCCTGGCTCAAGCTCAAGCTCGACGCCCTGGCCAAGACGCCTGACGACGACGCTTTTGAGTTGCCCCTGCCGCCCAACGGCGAGCGCAAACTGGTTCCCGGCGTGGTCTCGGCCCTGGCCCAGGTGGTGCGCTACCGCTGCGAAAAGCTCGGCGCGCTGGAAGGCACCGAAGCGACCCCGGTCATCGACTGCATGTTCAGCCGCGACGAGCCCAAGACCGGCACCGACGGCACGCTGTCGTGGACCGTCGATGTGGTCAATCCGGCCTCCGGCGAAGAGTTCGTTCTGGGCTTGAAGGAAATCACCCTGCCCGACGGCGTTACGCGGCCCTATTCGGTGTGGCTCTCCGGCCACTACCCGCGCGCCCTGGACGGCCTGACGCGCCTGCTCTCGCTCGACATGCGCGTACTCGACCCGGCCTGGA
>CAIZKA010000024.1 GCA_903933395.1 uncultured beta proteobacterium
CATCTGCCGCGAACGACAGCTCACCGTGGACAGCGCCGCCTTCGATGCCGCCATGACACGGCAGAAGGAACAGGCGCGCGCCGCCGGCAAGTTCAAGATGGTTGCCAATCTCGGCTATGAGGGACCGGCGACGACTTTCCACGGTTACGAGACGCTGGAAGCCAAGGGCAATATCCTCGCCCTGTACAAGGACGGCACGGCGGTCAATGAACTGATCGAAGGCGAGCTCGGCGTCGTCGTGCTCGACGACACGCCCTTCTATGCCGAATCCGGCGGCCAGGTCGGCGACGTCGGCGAACTGCGCTCGACGCACGGCATCTTTGCCGTGGAAGACACGCAGAAAATTCAGGCCAGCGTTTTCGGCCACCACGGCGTGGTGCGCACCGGCAAGCTGACAGTCGGCGGTGGCGTTACGGCGAAGGTAGACACCCTGGCGCGCGCCCGCACCATCCGCCACCATTCGGCAACGCACTTGATGCACAAGGCGCTGCGCGAAGTCCTCGGCGCCCACGTGCAGCAGAAGGGCTCGCAGGTCGATCCCGACAAGACGCGCTTCGACTTTGCCCATACCCAGCCAGTGACGGCCGACGAGATTGCGCGCATCGAGCGCATGGTCAATGACGAGATCATTGCAAATGCCGCCGCCGAGGCGAGGGTGATGGCCTTGGAAGATGCCCAGAAGACCGGTGCCATGATGCTGTTCGGCGAAAAGTACGGCGACGAAGTGCGTGTGTGCACTATCGGCAGCTCGAAGGAGCTTTGCGGCGGAACCCATGTCAGCCGCACCGGCGACATCGGCCTGTTCAAGATCGTCATGGAGGCCGGCGTTGCGGCCGGCGTGCGCCGCATCGAAGCCGTCTGCGGTGACGTCGCCGTGGTGCGCATACAGCAGCAGCAGGCGCTGCTCGACGCGGTCGCCGCCGAACTCAAGGCCCAGCCGACGGAAGCCGCCGCGCGCGTGGCGCAGATTCTGGACAACGTGAAGGCGCTGGAAAAGGAACTCGCGCGTCTCAAGTCCAAGCTCGCAGCTTCGCAGGGCGACGATCTGCTGAGTCAGGCGGTCGACGTCAAAGGCGTCAAGGTGCTTGCCGCGATCCTCGAAGGCGCCGACGCCACAGCATTGCGCGAGACCCTGGACAAGCTCAAGGACAAACTCAAGAGTGCCGCCATCGTGCTGGCCAGCACCGGCGAGGGGAAGGTCAGCCTGATCGCTGGCGTGACCGCTGACCTGACCGGCAAGATCAAGGCCGGCGAACTGGTCAACTTCGTCGCCCAGCAGGTCGGCGGCAAGGGCGGCGGACGGCCCGACATGGCGCAAGCGGGCGGCACCAATCCGGCCGCGTTGCCGGCCGCGCTGGGGTTCGTCAAAGGTTGGGTCGACAGCAAGCTGTAAAAGTCGGCGCTGGCGGAACGGCGAAAGGTGTCCGTAAGATACGGACAATAGATTCGGTGTCGGTCAACCAGCCGGTGGATCACGTCCTGTAAAAACAGGGCGCATACCAACAAGTTGAAATATTGGGGGAATCGAATCATGAAACTTGCTAAATTCATAGCGGCAATCATCGCGTGCGCCGCTTACCTCTCTGCCGCATTTGCGTCTGATCAGCCGCAGCAACCCCCAGCAGCAACCGAACAGTCTGCTCCAGTCGCAAAGGTCACGGACTCCACAGTAGCGGCGCAGATGATCTACGACCATGTTCTGGCACGTCATAATGGCGATCCGAAAGGTGTGTGCGTTCCTCTGCAAGAGTTGCGTGGCGCTATCACGAAAGCAGTGATGGACTCGATGGACGTGCTGATAAAGGAAGGCAAGATCGATGACGGTATGTTCTTCCGCGGTCGTGCCGGCAATGCCGCTGGCGAGCGTCTGTCCAAGCCCTGCATGAGCTAATCTGTCGTCAACGCGATTGCTCCGAAACGGCAGGCTACGGTCTGCCGTTTTCGTTATCGCGGCGAATGTCGATTTTCTTCGCATTTGTGGACCATTCGAGCAGAAACACTTTGAGGCTGATCCGTGATTTCATGCAAGGGTCGGGAGGATTCAAAACGCACAACA
>CAIZKA010000025.1 GCA_903933395.1 uncultured beta proteobacterium
GGTTCCGGCTGGCGCCGGATGTCTGCCAGCCATTCGGCTTCGCCGGGCAGCAAGGCGCCTTCCAACTGGCGCTGCGACATGCCGCGCACCCGCGACAGGGACAACAGCACGAGTTCGCGCGGCGAGATGTGGCGCGCGCCGGCCTGCTTTGGCCCGCGCTTCGGCGTCGCGCCGGGAGCGAGGAAGGCCGGCTCCAGGTTCGGCCCGCAGGCAGCCAGGCGTTCCAGCAGGCGCTTCCTGCGCAACACGGCGTAGGCAGTTTCGGCAATGAAGGCGCGGTCACGGGCGCCGCTCTTCCTGGCGCGGAAGAAGGCGGACAGCGCGGCATCGGCCGGCTGCGTGAAGGTCAATAAAGCTGCCGTGGCCGCCACCGCGGCATTCAGCAGGTCGGCGGCGAGGCCCTCCGCGCTTGTCGCATCGCCGGGGCCCGGCCCTGCCGACCGGGTCGAAGTGGCGCCGCGGCGGGCGGAGCCCGCTGCACTGCGGTTCGACCGCTGCGGCCGGCTGGTTTTTCTTTCATTGTTCATCGTGGCGTAACCAATAGGTAAGCGGCGAGACTCATTTTGTCTCAGTTGGGGGCAGGCCGTCGGCGATCTGATCGTAAATCTCGCCCTTGCGGTCGGTAATGCGAATCTTCAGCGGCAGGCTGCGCGCCTGTTCGCCTTCGCCGGCGGGCAGCCAGATATCGATGTGGTCATTCCCGCTGCGCGTCTTGATGTGTATTGTCCGCCGCTCGCCCGTCGGGAAGCTCAGGGTCTCCTCGCCGAGCACCTCGAAACGATAGTTGCCCAGTTTGCGGCCGGTGGCAACCGGCATCTCGACCGCACCGCTCCTTGGCGCCAGCAGCACCAGTTGGTAATACATCGAGAGCAGATCCTGGGTGCCGTCGCTGAGGATGTCCTGGCGCCCGGTGTAGGTGACGACGCGCCGCGACCAGTCGAAACTGGCGGTGTCGATGCCGACTGAGCGCTCGTGACGGAACTCGTTCGGCCGCAAGCCCGCGTCGGTGATCTCGCCCTGGCTGCTCTGGAATACCTGGGCCGGCTTGAATACCGCGGCAAGCCCCGTGGTCTCGGTCATGCTTTTCAACTTGTAGGTGAAGCCGTCGTGCTCCCAGCTATGTATGGACTGGCCGATGACAAAGCCGCCTTCGCCGCGGGTGATCACGTAGCGCATGCGTCCCCTGCCCGGCAGGGAGGTATTCGCCGCTACCGGTGCGGCGGGTTCGAGAGTCGGCGCCGGCGACACGGCGGCCGGAGGCTCCTCCGCCGGGGCCGGCATCGCCGGGGGGGTCTCGACGGATGTCGCGGCCACGACTACGGGTTGTGCCAACGACGGCGGCGCAGGCTTGCGCACCGGCGGCTTCGGCACCGGCTTCGCCGGCGGCGCGGGCTCGGCTTGCACCGGAGGCTTGGCCAGCACGGCCTCGATGGTCTGCGGCATCTCCGAATCGAGGGTGTCCGGCAACACCCAGCCGGGACTGACCACGACCCCGACATGGAACAGGGTCGAAGCCAGCAGGGCGAGGATCAGGGGCATCTCAAACCTTCGCCACAGGGACATGTTCAGGCGGTTTGCGGAACATGGAGCGACCCGCTCACCAGCGCCTCGTCCGCCAGCCGGGCGCGGCCGTCAAGCAACTGCAGCCGCCCCTCGAGAAACCAGCGTGCGGCACGCGGATAGAGCGTGTGCTCCTCGGCCAGCACGCGTGCGGCGAGGCAGGCCTCGTCGTCTCCGGTCTGCACCGGCACCGCCGCCTGCGCCACGATGGGCCCGCCATCGAGCGCCGTGGTCACGAAATGCACGCTGCAGCCATGCAGCCGTACCCCGGCAGCGAGCGCCCGGACGTGCGTCCCGATGCCGGGAAAGGCCGGCAGCAGCGAGGGATGAATATTCAGCAGACGGCCTTCGAAGCGGCGCACGAAGGCTTCGCCGAGGATGCGCATGAAGCCGGCGAGGAGGATCAGGTCGGGCGAGTGGCGGTCAATCTCTGCCGCCAGCGCCGCATCGAAATCCTCGCGCGAGGCGAAGCCGCGATGATCGACGGTCACCGTGGCGATGCCGCGCGCGGCAGCCAGCGCGAGCCCCGCGGCGTCGGGACGATTGCTGATAACCGCGGCGCAGACGCCGGGCAGGCCGCCGTCGAGCAGCGACTCCATGTTGCTGCCGCGCCCGGAAATCAGAATGACATAGCGCTGCATCAGAGCCCCCTGACCGGCAGGAATACCGCCGTGGCGAGGTTTTGCACAACCCGGGCGATGATCCGGTGCCCCTTCTCGGCAAGCAGGGTGGACAGGATGTCGAGATTGCCGATCATCTTGCCGAATTCGCGCTCGAAGCTGAGGTTCGCCGGCTGGCCCGCGGGCGGTATCTCGTTGCTCAGCAGCAGCAGGGCGCCGCCGGCGTCGCGGGCATTGGCAAGTTTCCAGGCGGCGATTTCGAGGTTGCGCGCACTGTTGTAGATCTTCTGCGCGTTCAACTCGTCGAACATGAAGAATTCCGTCTTTTCCTCGAACGCCGCGTTCAGCATGCCGCCCATGCCGGAGATGAACACGGCGACGCGGTCGCCCTGGAAGTCCGGCTGCAAGGACAGCAGGATCGCATCGGTGCCGGAGCGGCCTGCCGCCTCCGGCACCCGCCAGCCGGTACGCGGGTCGAGCAGGTGATCCAGCGCCAGCTCGATGCTGGCATAACCACCCTTTTTCCACTCTCGCGGATTGCGGCGATAGAGCTTCTCGGCCAGCACCCTAACGCCGGCGAATATCGCACGGCGATGCGCGTCGGCAACGCGGTCGATGTCGCTCTTGCCGATCTGTTTTGGATCGAAGGTCGGCGCCGAATCGCCGACCACCCGCACCGTGTCGGCCGTTTGCGCGCAGCCGGCCAGCAGCAGCACCATGCCGGCTGTCGCCGCGCCGCGCATGCTCAGAAGACCTTCGGCGCGAGACGGTGACGCAACCATGCCAGGACCAGCGGCAGCAGCGACAGGCCGATGGTGCCGTAGATGATCAGCGACAGGTTGGCCTGGACCCAGGGAATGTTGCCGAACCAGTAACCGGCCAGGCACAGCGAGAAGACCCAAAGGACGGCGCCGGCGAAGTCGAACAGGAAATAGCGCGGATAGCTCATTTCGCCGACGCCGGCAACGAAGGGGGCAAAGGTACGCACGAAAGGCATGAAGCGCGCCACCAGCATGGTCTTGCCGCCATGCTCTTCATAGTAGGCATGGGTCAGGTCGAAGGCCTTGCGGTTGAAAAAGCGCGAACGGTCGCCCCAGGCCAGGATGCGCTTGCCGGCCCAGCGCCCTATCCAGTAATTGGTGTTGTCGCCGAGGACCGCCGCAGAAAGCAGCACGGCGATGACGATGTCGATCTGGAATGTACCGCCGCTGGTGGCGGCCAGGGCACCGGCCACGAACAGCAGCGAATCGCCGGGCAGGAAGGGAGTCACGACAAGGCCCGTTTCGCAAAACACGATGACGAAGAGGATGGCGTAGATCCAGGTGCCGTATTGCGCCAGCAGCATGGCCAGATACTTGTCCACATGCAGGACGACGTCGATGAACTGGGCGAAGAATTCCACTGGGCGGCGGGGGCTGTGCGAAAGGGACGATTTTACCGGAAGCTATAATCCCTCCCCCATGGGAATCATCAAGCCGCTGCCGGACCTCCTGATCAGCCAGATAGCGGCCGGCGAGGTGGTCGAACGCCCGGCCTCGGTGCTCAAGGAACTCCTCGAAAACAGCCTCGACGCCGGCGCCACGAAGATCGACGTGCAGCTCGAGGAAGGCGGCGTACGACTGATCCGCGTCGCCGACGACGGCAGCGGCATCACCGCCGAGGACCTGCCGCCGGCGCTGGCGCGCCATGCCACGAGCAAGATCGGCAGCCTCGACGACCTCGAGCGCGTCGCCAGCTACGGTTTTCGCGGCGAGGCGCTGGCGTCCATCGCCTCTGTCGCGCGGGTTACCATTACCAGCAAGCACGCCTCGCAAGCCCATGCCTTTCGCCTGCGCAGCGATACTGACAACGTCGAACCCGCCGCGCTGGCCGCCGGCACGGTGATCGAGGTTGCCGACCTGTACTTCAACACGCCGGCACGGCGCAAGTTCCTCAAGACCGAAGCCACGGAATTCGCGCATTGCGACGAGGTGCTGCGGCGCATGGCGCTGGCGCGGTCCGATGTCGCCTTCACGCTGAGCCACAATAGCAGCGCAAAACGCCGTCTCGCCAGCGCCGACTTTCAACGCCGCGCCCGGGAGATCATCGGCGACGAGTTCTTTCCCCATGCCCGCCCGCTCGATGCCGGCGCAGGGCCCTTGCGCCTGTCGGGCCTCGCGGCGCTGCCCGCGTATTCGCGCTCCGGGCGCGACGAGCAGTATTTCTTCGTCAACGGCCGCTTCGTCCGCGACAAGCTGCTGGCCCACGCCGCGCGCCAGGCCTGGGCCGACATCCTGCACGGCCAGCGCCACCCGGCCTACGTGCTGTTCCTCGAACTCGATCCCGCCGGCGTCGACGTCAATGTGCATCCAGCCAAGACCGAAGTGCGCTTTCGCGATGCGCGCGGGATTCACCAGTTCGTCTTCCACGCCTTGCAGCGCACCCTGGCAGCGCCGCTCTCCGCGGCCGAACCGGCCGTTCCCGCGACAACATTCGTGCCTACGGCTTTTTCCTACGCACGGCAGGCCGGGCTTGCCGTGGGCGAGCCGGCAGCGCGGCCCTATCTCGACTTCGCCCGCGCCGCCTTCGATGCCGCCGCGACCGACGATGAGCGCCAGCGCGCCGTCCCGTCAGCGCCGACTCCTGCAGACGCCGATACAGGCGCCGCGCCCCTGCTGGGCTTCGCCGTGGCGCAGATCCACGGCGTCTACATCCTGGCGCAGAATGCCGCCGGTCTGGTCCTGGTGGACATGCACGCCGCGCACGAACGCATCCTCTACGAACGCCTGAAGAACAGCCTCGATGCCGGCCCGCCGGCGACGCAGGCGCTCTTGGTACCGCTGGTACTGTCTGCGAGCGAGGCGGAGATGGCGACGGCCGCGGAACAGGGGGAAGCGCTGGCAGAACTCGGCTTCGCCGTCGCCGCCGCCGGACCGCGCGAGCTTGCCGTGCGCACCCTGCCCGCGCTGCTGGCGGGCGGCAATGCCGCCGACCTGGTGCGCTCGCTGTTGAAGGACCTGGCCGAGCATCCGACCAGCCGCGTCGTCGAAACCCGGCGCAACGAACTGCTGGCGACCATGGCCTGCCACGGCGCGGTGCGCGCCCACCGCACGCTGGGAATTACGGAGATGAACGCCCTGCTGCGCCAGATGGAGGAAACCGAGCGCGCCGACCAGTGCAACCACGGCCGGCCGACCTGGGTTCAGCTGTCGATGGCCGAACTCGATCGCATGTTCATGCGCGGCCGCTGATCAGCGGCCCGGATCACCGTAAAGCGCGTAGGGTGCCCAGAAGGCAGGATGGGCGTAGGAAAATTCCGGCTTGCCGCTATCGTTCAGCGCCACGCCGCTGTCGATCATCTCCAGCATGGCCTGCTGCAGCGCCTTGGCGCGGGTCAGTTTCCCGTCTTTGGCATAGCGCTCGAACAATTGCGTTACCAGTTCCCGCGCCGAAACAGTCTCGACGGGCCAGTGGGTTGCCAGTACGGCACGCGCGCCGGCGTAAAAGAAGCCGCGTCCGAGACCCGACACCGCCTCGGCACCGTTGCCGTCGGCGGCCGCCGTATTGCAGGCGGAAAGCACCACCAGATCAGCGTTCATGGTGAGCTTGAGGATGTCTTCCAGCTTTAGCAGTCCGTCATACATGGCATGACCGGCATGAGGCGCCAGCGCCAGTGCCGGCTGATCCAGACCCGGCAAATCGCCGGGGACCAGGCCATGCGTGGCAAATGCGACTACGCGCTGCTTCCCGATATCTCCGTCCAGCGCATTCGTCCGGTTCGCCCGGGCGCCGAAAAAGGTATGGGTCGGTATGTCGGCGCCCAACGCTGTCGCAATCGCCAGAATCTCGTCGCGCGTGTCCGGCAGCGGCGTCAATATCGGCATTCCCGTTTCGACAGCGGGCGCGGCGGGAATTGCATCAACGCTGGCAATGCTCTCATCCCATTTGGACGCATGATTGATCTGCAGGTTGCGGACGCGGGGCGGGGCCTTGCCCGCACCCCTCTTCACACCGGTTCCTGCCGACGGCGACTTTTCGGATTGCGTACCGAACTCCGGATCGCCAAAACCGATGAAGGGACCGCGCTGTCCCTTGATCGCGGGCAGGGAGCGCAAGGTCACCAGGGCGCTGATCGAAGGCACATAGGCTATCGCCAGTTTGCGCGCCAGCCATGGCGTCTGGCGAAGCTCGGACAGCGGCAGCCCGGCCACCCCCTCGCCCGCCGCGGCGGCGGCCGTCGGCAATAGCGAGAAGGGTATCTGGCCCAAGGCTTCATTGGCGACGACCAGCAAGGTATCCGCTCGCTCCCACGCACCCTGCACCGGCGCCAGCAGTTCCTGGTACAGCGCTGCTCCCGCCTCCAGGTCGAAGCCCTTGCGCCCGGGCCCCGCCGTGCCGGAGAAATCGACCGAACCGCGCAGGCGCTTGACCATTGCGGCAATCCAGGCCGCATTTTGCGGACTGAAATGGAAATGCAGGGCACCGCCGGTCCCCGTCGCCCAGACATAGCTGCCGCCAGGCGTGACATAGATCGACAGCAGCGCCTCGTTGGGCAGCAACGCCTTGCGCGCGGTCGCCAGATCGGCAGGCCGCGGGCTGACCAGCGCATCGTATTGCGGGAACTGCCGCCGAATCTCGGCAAGATCGCTTTGCTGTTCCTTCTGCAGTCCGGCGATGCGGGCTTCCATGGCGGCGATCACGGCAGGCAGTTGCCGGTCCGGCGGCGCCGAGCGCTGGCTGATCAGGTTCTTGTAGACCGCTTCGAGTTCGTCATCGGCATCCTGAACCCTCTTGATCCGCGCCCCCAGTTCCGGACTGCCGGCCCCCGCGCGCAGGGCCGAACCGGTGACGGCCTTCTGCACGCTCTGCCAGCGTGCCACGTCGGCAACCCGGAAGGCTTCCGCAATGTCCTTCCCGATGCCGGTTCCCTTGCGGCCGACCAGGACGCCGAGATATTCGTTGAGTATGTAACGCAAGCGATAGGTGCGGGCAGCGCTGACCTTCTGCTTGCCGACAACCCTGGCCGGATCGATCAGCACGGCAATGGCGCGCTCGAACTCCCGCCGCGCCTCGTCAAGCCGGCCGGCGCGATGCAGCGCCATGGCACGATAGGCACGGGTCTCGGCGGTGTAGTAATGATCGGCACCAAAATTCCGCGTCTGCCTGGCAAGAAGGTTGTCGCCATCGCGCAACGCATCGGCAACCCTCCCTACCGCATTGAAGGTGCGAATCGAACTCAGCGTACCCTGGGCGAAGCCCTCTTCCAGCCGCGTATCGTCCGTCAGCTTGCTGCGAATCCGGTCGATCAGGGTGGCCGCCTCATTGTGGCGATTGACAGTACCGAGCGCATTGGCCAGGCCGATGCGGGCGTTCAGGCGCATCGGCGCGCGTTCCGCTACACCGGCCTCGGCCAGAGTCTTGTCGGCCCATTCGGCAAGCACCAGGGCCTCTGCATAGCGCCCGCGGTTGGAAAAGACAGCGTGCAACACCGATAGCGCGCGCCCCACCGTCGGCGAATTGCGGCCGTCGCGCGCCAGGGATCGCTTCAACACATCGCGCAGCAGCAGTTCCGCCTCGTCGAGCCGTCCCTGCGCGTTCAGCGTCTGCGCGAGATAAATGCGCGTCGAGTCGGAGCCCTCCTCGGGACGGCTTGCGGGCGGCGCCCATTTCCCCGCTTCACGGCGCGAGTCCAACTGTGCCACATGATCCCCGGCCTGGCGCAGGGCCGCGAGAAACGCGCGTTCCTCATCTTCGAGGCGCCCTTCCCGCCGCAAAACTCCGCCGCGGGCCACTTCGATCTGCCTGGTCCAGCCGGGCAGGTTGAGCGCCGCGCGCTGCCGCTGCGCAAGCTGCTTGAAGATCGCTTCAGCCTTGCCAAGAGTAATCCGGGCGCGTTCGACGTCGGCCAGATGCAGGTAGTAACCCGTCATCTGGCAGTAGGCATGGATCAGGAAACCGTTGGGTGGGCCCTTCTCCAGATCGGCAGCGAACTCGGCAAAACTGTCGAGCGCCGCCGTGACACCGGTGGCCAGTGCCAGGTTGTCCGCATACTCGGATCTCACACGCGGATAGCTTCCCAGGCCGCTGGGATTCTCGCTCTTGATGCCACGAGCATGTTCCATGGCCTTGGCAAGGTACTCGCCACGCCGCTCGACTTCGTGAAGCTCGCCGGCCGCAAGCGCCTTCGTATGCCATGCAATCGCCAACTGGCCGCTATCACCGGTCGCCGGCACGGGCTCCTCCATCGCTGCCCGCAGTCTGGCGACCCGCTCGGGTTCGGGTTTGTAGCTTTGCAGCAGCAAGACCAGGTCGGCAATGGTCGGTGGCGGCGAGGCATCGACCACGGGCACCTGGGCGACCGCGGCAGAATTCACCACTTGGGCCGGCGCGGCGGTCGCCAACAGCATGAACACCGCCCCCCACCACAGGCTCAAGACATTCCCCATCAGGTTTTGGCATCGACGACGTGTCATTTGAACCCGTTAGACTACAGGCTTAAGCCATCCTCTTCCACCCGCATGCGCCACCCCCCCGCAATACTTCTCATCGGCCCTACTGCCAGCGGCAAGACGGCCCTGGCGCTCGAACTGGCAGTGCGCTTTCCCTGCGACATCATCAGCATCGATTCGGCGCAGGTGTTCCGCGACATGAACGTCGGCACGGCCAAGCCCGACGCGGCGACGCTGGCGCGCTTTCCGCACCGGCTGATCGACCTCATAACCCCGGAAGAACGCTACTCGGCGGCAGCCTTTCGCAGCGATGCGCTGCGCGAAATGACGGACATCAACGCGGCGGGCCGCGTTCCGCTGCTGGTGGGCGGCACCATGCTCTACGTGAAGGCGCTGCGTGAAGGACTTGCCGATCTGCCGCAGGCAGACGCCGCCTTGCGTACCGGAATCGATACCGAAGCAGCCGAGCGCGGCTGGCCGGCCCTGCATGGCGAGCTGGCGCGTCTCGACCCGGACACCGCGGCACGCCTCAAACCCACCGATGCCCAGCGCATCCAGCGCGCGCTGGAAGTGTTGCGCCTCTCCGGCCGCACCCTCGGCAGTTTCTTCGCCGAGCAGCAGGCGGCCGCGCCGCCCTTCTCCATCCTGACCCTGGCCCTGGTCCCGGAAGATCGCGGCGCCTTGCACCGGCGCATCGAGCAGCGCTTCGACGCCATGCTGAATGCCGGCCTGGTCGAGGAAGTACTGATGCTGCGCGAGAAGTACCGGCTCGACGGCAGCCTGCCCTCGATGCGCTGCGTCGGTTATCGCCAGGTCTGGGACATGCTGGAAGGGACCTTGCCGCGCGCCGAGCTGCGCGATCGCGGCGTATTCGCCACGCGCCAGTTCGCCAAGCGGCAATTGACCTGGCTGAAGAGCATGGATGAGCTGCGGGTCTTCGATCCGCTGGCCGGCGACCCGACGCCAGCGCTATTGTCCGCGGTCGCCGCCCACCTCAATCAATAGTCGGCGCCGGTGACACGGTAAAACGCGGCAAGCGCGCGGCAATCTCAGACAACGATGGTCTGTGCCTGGCCTTCGCCGCGCGCCTTGATCAGGCCGATGTGATGAACCTGTTCGCCTGCCGCGGCGAGCAGTTGCATCGCCGCACCGGCGTCGGCCTCGGCGACAATTACCACCATGCCGATGCCGCAGTTGAAGACGCGATGCATTTCGGCGTCGGCGATCTGGCCTTCCTGCTGCAGCCACTGGAACAGCGGCGGCAGGGGCCACTCGCTGCGCTCGATGACGGCCGTCAGGTGTTGCGGCAATACCCGCGGAATGTTCTCGGTCAGGCCGCCGCCGGTGATGTGCGCCATGCCCTTGACATGATCGGACTGCAGCAGCGCGAGCAGCGACTTGACGTAAATGCGCGTCGGCGCCATCACCGCATCGGCCAGCGGCACGCCGCCGATATCCATCTTCAAGTCCGGCCTGGCGCGCTCGAGGATCTTGCGGATCAGCGAATAGCCGTTGGAATGCGCGCCGGATGAGGCCAGGCCGAGCACCACGTCGCCGGCATGGATGTTGCGGCCGTCGATGATCTTCGACTTCTCGACGGCGCCGACCGCGAAGCCGGCCAGGTCGTATTCGCCGTCAGGGTACATGCTGGGCATTTCCGCCGTCTCGCCGCCGATCAGCGCACAGCCGGCAAGTTCGCAGCCGCGCGCGATGCCTTCGACCACGGTCGCCGCCGTATTCACATCCAGCCGGCCGCAGGCGAAGTAATCGAGGAAGAACAGCGGCTCGGCACCCTGCACCAGGATGTCATTGACGCTCATGGCGACGAGATCCTGGCCGACCGTGTCGTGGCGGTTCCACTGGAAGGCCAGCTTGAGCTTGGTGCCGACGCCGTCGGTGCCCGACACCAGCACCGGCTCGCGATATTTCTTCGAAAGTTCGAAGAGGGCGCCGAAGCCGCCGATGCCGGCCAGCACTTCCGGCCGCATGGTGCGTTTCGCCGCGGGCTTGATGCGTTCGACCAGCGCATCGCCGGCATCGATATCGACGCCCGCATCGCGATAGGTGAGCGGGGACGGGGATGAACTGGAAACTGTCAAGATGAAGTCCTTGGAAACGCGGGCGGAATGAAGGGGAACAGCAAGGATTGGCGATGGATGGGCGATAATCCGCGCTGGAAACCACAGCGAACCTGCGAATTTTACCGGAAATGAACTCGTCCCCAGCCACCCAGCACCGCGACCGGCGACAGCCCGTCGACCGTTCCGTCCGGGGTGCCTGAATGGATGCGCGGCAACAGCAGATGCTGCTCGACCTGAAGCTGGAGCAGCCGCCGACGCTGGAGAATTTCGTCATCGGCGCCAACGCCGAACTGGTCGAACGCCTGCGCGGTCTGGGCGGCACCGGAAATTTCGAAGCTCTCTATCTCTGGGGCCACCCGGGCTGCGGCAAGACCCACCTCTTGGCGGCCACCGCCGCGAGCGCGCAGAGCCGACGACCCGTGCTCCATCTGCCTGCAGCCGAAGCAGGGGCCGAATTGCCGCTCGCCCCCGGCAGCCTGCTGATCATCGACGACATGCAGCAACTCGGCGCCGAGGCCCAGATCGCGCTGTTTCGTGCCTTCAACGCGGCACGCTTCCTCGGCCTCGCCCTGCTGCTGGCGGGCAGCGAGCCGCCCCTGCGCCTGGGCCTGCGCGAAGACCTGCGCACCCGCATCGGCCAGACCCTGATCTACGAAATCCAGTCGCTATCGGATGACGAAAAAGGCGCGGCACTGCGCCGCCATGCGATCGAACGCGGCATGCTGATGGATCCCGGCGTGGTGCATTACCTGCTGCGCCACGGCCGCCGCGACCTGCCCTCGCTGATGGCCATGCTGAACAACCTCGACCGCGCCTCGCTGGAACAGAAACGCCCGCCCACGCTGCCGCTGCTGCGTGAATTGATGCAGACCTCCTTCGACCTGGATAAAGAATGAAACTCGCCCTGTTCGACCTCGACAACACCTTGCTCAACGGCGATTCGGATTTCGAATGGGCGCAATTCCTGATCGGGAAAGGCGTACTTGACCGCGAAGTGCATGAAGCGACGAACATCGAATTTTTCGAACAGTACAAGGCCGGCACGCTGGACATCCACGCCTTCCTCGATTTTCAGCTGGCGCCGCTGGCGCGTCATTCGCGTGCCGAACTCGACGCCTGGCACCGCGAATTCCTCGCCACGCGCATCCGCCCGCTGATCAGCCCGGCGGCGCGCACGCTGGTGCAACGGCACGCTGCCGCCGGCGACCTGCTGGCCATCGTCACCGCCACCAACAGCTTCGTCACAGGACCGATCGCCAGCGAGTTCGGCATTCCTCACCTGATCGCGACCATCCCGGCGCAGGAAGACGGCCGCTTCACCGGCCAGCCGCGCGGCACGCCCTCGTTTCGCGAAGGCAAGATCGAGCGCGTGAACGCCTGGCTCGAGTCGATCGGCCTTTGGCTCGGCAGCTTCGAGCAAAGCTGGTTCTACAGCGATTCGCACAACGACCTGCCTCTGCTGGAGAAAGTCACGCACCCCGTGGCGGTCGATGCCGACGCCACGCTGGCGCAGGTCGCCGCCGAGCGAAACTGGCTGCGGATCAGCCTGCGCGGCTAGGCGCCGTAGAGGGCGCGCCGACTTTTGCCGGGCGCCTGGCAACAGCGGCCAATGATTCGGGTATACTCCGCCCCCTGCAAACGGCCGTGAGCGTAAAGCTCGTCGCCGTTTTCGGAGACGTGGCCGAGTGGTCGAAGGCACGCCCCTGCTAAGGGCGCATCTGGGCAAAACCTGGATCCAGGGTTCGAATCCCTGCGTCTCCGCCAGTGAATCAGACAGGACGCCCCTTTCGGGGCGTTTTGTTTTGGCGTATGCCATTCTGTAGATCAATTACGACTCGCTAGGAGTGGCCTAGTTCCTGTGGTCCGATTTCTCAGCCTCCGCCAGGATACGGTCAAGCA